>DATDGH010000935.1:0-14897 GCA_036522215.1 Candidatus Angelobacter sp.
ATTATGGTTCATAATCACTAAGACGTACCGTGTGTTTTCTCAAGAGACCGAAACATGGCCATACGCAAACTTAATCCCGAGGGGCAACTGTGGTTTGGTCTGCTTGAGCGAAAGAGCGAAGCGGTGCGCAGATCCGTTTCGGCTACCATTCGGGCCGCTGAGCAACATCTCCTGAAGTCGGAAGCCATTGTCTCCCAGTCCCAGCTGGTCCTGGAGAGGGCCAGAAAGACATTAGGTAGAACAGCCGAGGCGCGCTTGCAAAGACATTCCTACCATCAGGACCCCGAAGACCAAAGCTCCGCCCCGCGAAAATAGCTCCCCAGGACAATTACCCGATTACCAGATTTCCCCATTACCCAATTTCAGGAGTTTCCCTCAAAACGCAATCCACACCCGCCAGCAGCTCAGCAGGTGCATTGGCAACTACTTTGTATCCATCTGTGGAAGGAGCCAGGTAATCACTGTCGCTGATGCAGAGGATCGGCATCAGCAGCCGCTGTCTGCGCACGGCGGAAACTAATGCTAGTTTTTCCATTTCTGGGACCGTGTGGCAGATCAGCAGAACATCGATCAGGTCGGAGCGAGCAAGAATCATGGCTTGGTGGCGGGAGAAGGCCTCTTCCACGGTATAGCCGGAGTTACGCAGTAACATGGAGCGCGTGGCCATCAGGGCGCGATCATATCCGATCGAAAGTACCTGGAAATTACGGGCCATTGGCGAGAACTTCCGCCTTTAAATTAGAGTTGATGTAACCATAGCACCAGCGACACCCTGTCCCGCACGCCAAGATGCGCCAAAGAATCGCCGTGACCGGGTGATCGCCGTGATCGGAAGAGCTCTTGGCTCTTGGCTTTTGGTTTTTAACTTTAGATTAACTTTGGATTTTAGCCCTTGGATTTTGATCTTCATTCGCGTTGATTCGCGTTCATTCGCGGCTAGAAAGGTTTTGCTTTTGCCTTTGCTCTTCCGATCACGGCGATCACCCCGGGGTCCCCGACGCACGCTGGTTTTTGTTTTTGCGTGTGGCGGGGTGGAGGTCACGGCGATCACGGCGATTGATGACTGATGTAGGATGTCTCCATGTTTCAGCCCAATCTTCTGGCAGGGAAAAGAATTCTCATCACTGGCGGCGCTACCGGTCTGGGCAAGAGCATGGGTAAGCGCTTTCTCGAACTCGGCGCGTCGCTTTATATCTGCGGACGGAGGGAACAGGTGCTGTCCCAGGCCGCCGCCGAGTTGCGCGCCGCCGGCAGCGGCACAGTCAAGACTTTTGTCTGCGATGTGCGCGATGCTGCGCGAGTCGAAGCCATGATTGACTCCTTCTGGCAGGACGGGCCGCTGGACATCCTGGTCAACAACGCCGCCGGCAATTTTCTGGCGCGAACGGAAGAGCTTTCCAATAGCGCTTTCGAGGCTGTGGTCGGCATCGTGCTCATGGGCACTCTCTATACCACCATGGCCTGCGCCCGCCGCTGGATCAAGCAGAGCCGCAAGGCCACGGTGCTGAACATCTCCACTACTTACGCTGAGACCGGGTCGGCTTATGTGGTTCCGTCAGCCATCGCCAAGGCTGGAGTTCTTGCCATGACGCGCAGCCTGGCGGTGGAATGGGGCAAGCGCGGCATCCGTTTTAACGCCCTGGCGCCGGGGCCGGTGCCAACCGAAGGCGCATTCTCCCGCCTGATGCCCGCCAAAGAATTTGAAGCCCTGGCCAAAAAGCGCAATCCCCTGGGCCGCTTCGGCACTCACGAAGAGCTGGCCAACCTGGCCGCATTCCTGGTGAGCGATTATTCGGGCTACATCAACGGCGACTTCATCATGATGGACGGCGGCGAATGGCTGCAAGGCGCCTCAGAATTCAGCCACCTCGGCGACCTCCTAACCGAAGAACAATGGGAAGCGATGAAGCCCAAGAAGAAGGGACAGTCTGGTCAATAACGCAGTTCAAGATTCTTTTAGGGAGCCAGTGTCTTCAGATGCCCCGATGCCCCGATATCCCGATGACCCGATTGCATCACGGGTCTTAGATAAGATTCTGCCAGATGTTTTAGAGGTGATAGCTTCTTTCAGGGAGCCATTGTCTTCAGATGCCCCGATGCCCCGATATCCCGATGCCCCGATTCCATCACGGGTTTTAGATAAGATTTTGCCAGATGTTTTAGAGGCGATAGATTCTTTTAGGGAGCCATTGTCTTCAGATGACCCGATGACCCGACGACCCGATTGCATCACGGGTCTTAGATAAGATTTTGTCAGAGGTCTTAGAGGCGATAGATTCTTTCAGGGAGCCAGTGTCTTCAGATGCCCCGATGCCCCGATATCCCGATGCCCCGATTCCATTAGTTCCGCCCAATTTTTTCTGTCGGCCGTTCTTGTCCTGCAGCAGGTGCGCAGGGCTGCCCCAATATTGATGGTGCGGGCAATCTGTTTTTGCAGAACACAAGACTGCGCCAGCAGTACGGTCGTTCTGGATCTCAAAAGTTCGGTGTTGCGAATCAGGCGGTCGTGGTTTTGCTGGTGAGCGGCATGTTTGGCCTGCTGCGTTTTTGGGCCGTGCGGCGTGCGCAGCCACAGGTCAAGATCTTCTTTGAGAGCGATTACTGCGCTGCGTTGTTTGCCGCGCGGACGCCGGATGGGGAAATCGAGCTCTCGCTCCCAGCGCTGGATTGTCCTTACACCCCGGCCGACGTATGTGGCAATCTCTTTCCAGGAGTTTAAGACATCGCCATTTGTCATCACTCTATTTTAGATGCAGAGACTCTGCGTCGCAAGTTGGCGTTTTATGGCGTAATTGTGCGCTTGCGGCGCACATCCTGGCTGTCAGCAAAACCCCGCTCTGTGACTCTTCCTTAAGTGGCTTAGAATCAATGGGCTGCTGTTCGCAGGTTGTTCCGATCACGGCGATCACCCGGGGTCCCCGACGCACGCTGTTTTTGTTTTTGCGTGTGGCGGGGCGGAGGTCACCCGATCACGCGCGATCACCCGATTGCTGACGCACTAAAATCTCTGCCGTAGACAGGCGCTCAGGCTACTTTACCGTCTTCTTGCGGCATACCGGATTGCTTGCTCTCGACTCTTCGCGGCATCTCCACTACCTTTCCTGGTCCCGGGTCCTGGATGCCTTTTGCATCCCTGGCTTCCTCGGGTGGCTCCTGGGCCGGTGTCTCGTCCTCGTCCACATCGTGCTCCAGCAGGACGTCGGCGTAATTAACGTAGTGGTTCACATAGGAATGCTCTTCAGGCTTAAGATTCGGATCAAGTTCAGCGATCTTGTCCTCTTCGTCAGGAGCAGTCCCAGGCAGATGGGCGCCTTCCCTGTGGAAAGGTTTCAGGAGTCGGATGTCGAAGATATTGTTCGTCTTCATTTTCCTCACTCCTCATAACTCCTTACATATATTTAGAATGCCGCGATGGGTCATTAGATGCCCGCGATTGAATCGGTTAAACTTTCCCAAGTGTCTCCACACCAGAAGCTCGGCTTGATCGCGGGCAATGGAAATTTTCCCTTGCTGCTGCTCGATGCTGCGCGCGCTCAGGGCACGCAGGTCATTGTGGCGGCCATCAAAGAAGAGACTTCACCGCTGATCGAAAAGCGCGGCGCAACCGCGGTCTACTGGATGTCACTGGGCGAACTGGGCAAGCTGATTGACGCTTTTAAAAAAGAAGGCGTGCAGACCGCAATTATGGCCGGACAGGTCAAGCACAAACAGATCTTCTCCAGCATCCGTCCTGACTGGCGGCTGGCAAAGGTCCTGTTCTCCCTCGCCACCCGCAACACAGACTCACTGATTGGCGCTGTGGCCAAAGTTCTGGAAGAGGAGGGCATCCATCTGATCAGCTCCACCAGCTATCTTGAGCCGTTGCTGGCCAAAACCGGAGTGCTGACTCGCCGGCCACCCACAGAGGCGGAGCAGAAGAACATTGAATATGGGCGGCAGGTGGCACAGCTTCTCGCCGGATATGACATTGGGCAGACCGTGGTGATTGCGGAGTCCGCCTGCGTTGCGCTGGAAGCCATGGAGGGCACAGACGCCACCGTCCTGCGGGCCGGCGAGATCATGAAGAGCCTGGCCCACGAAACCGACTCCAGCGGGCCGGTATTAAGCCGCGCGCTCACCGTAGTCAAGGTGGCAAAACCGAAACAGGATATGCGCTTCGACGTCCCGGTCATCGGCATCAAGACCATAGAGACCATGAAGCAGGCGGGCGCAACCTGTCTGGCAATCGATGCCGGAAGGTGTCTCCTGCTCGAAGGCGACCAGGTCGTACAGGCTGCTGATCAGGCGGGGATCACTATCGAGGCTGGGGCAATCGCGTCATCGGATCACCCGGTCGTCGGGTCATCGGAAGAAAAACCAGAATCCTAATTGCATCAGCAGCCAGGTTTGGAACTTCAATTACCCAATTACCAAATTACTCAATTACCCAATTACCCAATTACCCAATTACCAAATTACTCAATTACCAAATTACCCAATTCCTTCAGTTTTCGCTAAATTGCATGTCCTGATCGACGCTGATGACGCGCGGGGTGCCTGTCCCAGAGTTGGTGGCACTCACACGAAAACTTCCTCCACTGAGGTCGATGGCATAGTTATAGCGTCCACGGTTGTTCCGCTCCATGGTGAGATCGCCGGAGGAGCGCAGCTCATCGATCGAACCATATCCGCCATGCAGGGCGCTATGCACGCGCTCGGCCCTGACGATCGCCATCAGGTCATGCTTGATGCCCACCATGTCCACGGTGCCCTGCGGATTATCAGCCCCGGCTGCAGTGGCGCTCTGCGCTTGCCGCATATAGATGAAGGCCCCGGCGCCCAGGACGATCAATAGCATTGCAAATCGGAAAAATTGCCCCATAACTGCTCTCCCGTCAAGATCATAGTCTTTGCCGGGTTCATTTGAGTCTGAGAGAATCAGTGTTTGCATGACGGAAGTCCAATTCGCGTAGCGGTCGTTGGTGTAGGTTCTTTCGGCAGGAACCATGCCCGCGTCTATCACCAGCTTCAACGGCAGGGTCAGGGAGTGGAGCTGGTCGCGGTAGTGGATGAAAACGCTTCTCAGGCGCAGACTATTGCGCGCCAGTTCGGCTGCAAGGGGCTCTCTGCTGTGGAAGACCTTGTGGGACGCGTGGATGCCGTATCCGTGGCTGTTCCTACGGTGCACCATCTCAGCGTTGCCGCCACGCTGATGGCTGCCGGAATCGATGTTTTGATCGAAAAGCCGCTGGCCGCTTCTCTGGATGAGGCTGCGGAACTCATTGCCCTGGCGAACGCTAATAAGCGCATCGCCCAGACCGGGCACCTGGAGCGCTTCAACCCGGCCGTCCGCGCCACAGTGCCGCTCCTGAGCAAACCCATGTTCTTTGAGGTGCACCGCCTCAGTGTGTTTACCCCGCGCAGCCTGGACGTGGACGTGGTGCTGGACCTGATGATCCACGATATTGACGTTGTGCTCTCCTTCGTGAAGTCTCCAGTGAAAGAAATCCGCGCGGTAGGGCTGCCGGTTGTGACCGGCAAGGTGGACATCGCCAATGTGCGCATGGAGTTTGAGTCCGGCTGCGTGGCCAACCTTACCGCCAGCCGCATCAGCACCGAGCGTATTCGCAAGCTGCGTTTCTTCCAGCCACACGAATACATCTCTGTTGATTACACCCGCCAGGATGTGCTTCAGTTCCGCGTGGTTGAGAGCCAGAAGTTTTCCGTGGAGCAACTGCTGGGCATGACCGAGCCGCTCACCGGCGTGCCCATTCCCGGGGTTACTCTGAACAAACCGTCCATCGTGCCGGAAGAGCCGCTGCACGCGGAATTAAAGTCCTTCATCGCCGCCGTTCGCCATCGAACCCGGCCGGAAGTCTCCCTGGAAGATGGACGCCTTGCTCTATCTACTGCATTTTCCATCCTTGCCGCCATCGAAGAACACATGAAAAAGTTGGTAATCTCATGAAGAATCGGGTGATCGCCGTGGGTCGCGCGTGATCCGGTGATCTGAAATCAAAACCTTCCATCTAGTTGCGTAGGGCAAAAGCGGCAAGAGCTGCGATTGTGAAGGAATGTAAAGAGCCTCTAACTAGTCGAGGGCGTCCGCCCTTGATATCCAGTCTGACATCGGAAGATTTTGCCTTTGATTTTCAATTACCAAGTTACCAACTTACCCAATTACCAAATTCTCGGCGAAAATGGAACTGCCTACATCAAAACGAGGACAAAATTCCGCGTAATCGCGTGCATGACGACCTAACTGATTTCCCTTATATGAGTTAAGGTAGGGAGTAAGCGTGTAAATTCTTTGTCATCTGTGGTGCATGACTGCATGGAATGGGCGTTCTAATGAGAAAATAGTAACTCAGGACAGCGCGATTGAGTCTAAATCTTAGGCAAGGTGAAGTTGTGCCTCCCGTAATGGACGCCCCTCCTCGTGACCCGGAAGTTGCTCTCCCGCAAGAGGTCGCCGAGCTACATCTGCTGATCGGTGAGATGGGGGACGAGCTCTCCGCTTACAGGCGGCGAGAGGCCGCGTGGTTGTCGATTGTCGTCCATGTAGTGATTTTTCTCGGACTCATCTTTATTCCTAAATGGCTTCCCAAGGGCGCAGTCATCGTTTCGGTCACTGATAACAAAGATATTACCTTTATGACCGATTCCTCCAGGAGCACACCTGTCAAGCCGCCTAGAACAGACGTTGTTTCGGATGCAAACCGTATTGCACAGTCGCGCAAGCCTGTGCTGGATAAGGACCTTCTCCGCAGATTAAGGGAGATGCAGCGTCCTGGACCTCCGGCGCCGGCGCCCCGGCCTGCTCCCCAACAGCAGCAGGCGATGCAGCAGAGCCCGCAACAGGCCACTCCGGAGCAACCATCGGGAGCGCAGAACCCGGTGCAATCACCTCAGCCGCAGCAGCAGGCGCAACTGCAAACACCCCAGCCCCAGGCCAAAGGTCCTGTTAACTTCCACACCGGTGGTCCCGGAATTGAGCAGGCGATTCAGAATGCTGCCAATCGTGGCGCAACCCATTACACCTTCGGTGGCGGTGGCGATTACGGGCCAACCCGCCTGCAGCCAAACACTAATGTCCGTGGTGACGTCGAGATCATGACCGATACCATGGGCGTGGATTTCGGTCCCTACCTGAAAAAAGTGCTCTTCGAGATCAAACGCCATTGGTACGACCTGATTCCTGAGGTGGCCCGTCCGCCCATCATGAAGAGAGGAAATCTGACGGTTGAATTCGCTATCAACCAGGACGGCAGCGTTGCCGGGCTGCGTTACGTTAGAACTTCCGGCGATATTGCGCTTGACCGTCCGGCTTATGGAAGCATCACCGCCTCTGATCCGTTTCCCCGCCTTCCTTCCGATTTCAAGGGAAACTACATTGCCCTGCGTATCCGTTTCTACTACAACCCCGATCCGCGAACGGACGATCTGAACTAAGCAATTAGCAATTGGCAGTTAGCAATTGGCGAAACCTTCAGCAGCACCGGTCCCAACGGTCTTTGCTATTTGCCAATTGCTAATTGCTAATTGCTCTTCGCATCATCTTCATCAGCACTCGCTGCGCGAATGGCATATAAATCAGGGCAGCGGAGGCGCCCAGCGCCAGACCTAAGCCGATGCGATCAAAAATCAAGAAGGGTGAAAGCGCCCAGAGCATGTCCAGCCCCAGGAGGACAGGAAATAGGATCCTGTATTTCTCTCCCAGCAAGTGATAGTCGAAAGCAGTTGCCGTAACCAGGTACAGACGCATAACGATGCCGATAAGGGCCGTCGTCAGATAGACCACAAACATCACGCGGCCGGCGCCTTGCCACACGATGTAAGCAGATTGCTCCAGCCGGTCCAGGCGGAACAACGCCGACAAATAAAAAATCAGGTACATGATTTGTGACAGAGTGAACAAAAGGCGCGCGGTTCGGCGGCTGGCGCGCGGCAGCTCCGCGTCCGGGGCTGCGGTGGTGACTTCGCCAGGAACGGATTCAACCTGCGCGGACTCCGCGGGTTTGACAGCAGGCGTGGGAACGGTAGTTCGCGGCTGTTCCTGAATAGCGCTAACCTCTCCCAGGAAACGGTAGCCGCGTTTGGCGATGGTCTCAATGTACCGGGGATTTGTAGCCGAGTCTCCCAGGACGTCGCGCAGCTTGGCCATGGCCGTGTTCAGGCCGTGATCAAAATCCACAAAAGTATCTTCCGGCCACAGACGCAGCCGCAGCTCTTCTCGGCTGAGTACCTCTTTTGGCCGTTCCAACAGCGCTACCAGGACCTGAAACGGCTGCAGCTGCAATTTCAAGCGAGTGCCATTTTTACGCAACTCCGCCGCCTTAAGATCGGCTTCAAAATTATCGAACTTATATTTCATACTTAGGCCACAGGCAACAGGCCACAGGCAACAGGCCACAGGTTACACGGTACAGGAAGCATTCTCAATTCAACCACCACCGCAAAGGGCAAAAAATGGAAATCAAAACAACTGCCTCTGTGACCTGCGCTGTGACTTCTTTTTAAGTCATTTAGAGTCAACAAATGCTTTTTTCGTCAAAAGTGGATGCTCACGTCAACGGTTTTCAGATGACCCGATGACCCGACGACCCGATGACCCGATTGCATCCAGTTACAGATTGTGTAATCAGGCTATACCCGTGGCTGGGCTGTACCCTATCCTCTGACCCATTACAATTGCTCCCATGGACGGACAGCGCCAGCAGGTACTTGGGCTCGCGATTGTGGCTCTGCTCATCCTGCTTTTCGTGGTGCTGCGTCATCTCTGGAGCCCAGCTTGAAGCCGCCGCTTCTGGTTGTGGTCCTGGGACCGACAGCCAGCGGAAAGACCGCTCTCTCCCTGGCAATCGCCCAATCTTTCCCGGGAGAAATTGTCAGTTGCGATTCGGTGGCGGTTTACCGCGAATTTGAAGTTGGAACGGCCAAGCCAACGGGGGAAGAGAGGGCGCGCGTCCCGCATCATCTGATTGATGTGGTTTCACCCAGCGACTTCTTCACCGCCGGTGATTACTCGCGCCTGGCGCGTCAGGCGCTGGATGGCATTCACTCCCGCAATCACCTGCCTATCGTGGTGGGGGGAACGGGACTCTACCTGCGGGCCTTGCTGGATGGGCTGTTCGCCGGACCGCCACGGTCGGGAGGTCTGCGGCGCCGGTTGCGCGAGCGCGCTGATGTACGAGGCCCTGAGTACCTTCACAAACTTCTGCGCCGGCTGGACCCTGCAGCCGCTGAGGCCATCCACCCCAATGACGTAGCCAAAATGGTCCGCGCGCTTGAGATATGCATCAGCTCCCGCGCGCCCATGACGGACCTATGGCAAAAAGGGCGCGACCCGCTGGCGGGTTTCCGCATTTTGCGTGTGGGGCTGAATCCCGAGCGTGATGCTCTGTATCAGAGAATCAATCTGCGCGCGCAGCAGATGTTCGAACGCGGATTGGTGGAAGAAACCAGGGAACTGATTGCCCGTTATGGCGCTACGGCGCGCCCGCTCCAGTCTCTGGGATACAAACAGGCGGCGCAGCATCTGCGCGGGGAACTGACTTTGGATCAGGCCATGGCCATGGCGCAGCAGGCCCACCGCAACTACGCCAAGCGGCAGATGACATGGTTTCGGCGCGAACCGGAAGTCGGCTGGTTCGCCGGATTCGGCGACCATCCTAAGGTGCAGCAGCAGATTCTGGAGCTCATGTCCCCCAAAATCTGATTCCCTCAGCACTTGCTTCTCCAGTCACTGGCGAAGATTTATGTTGACAATAGAAATACAACCGCTCAATATTTTGAGTTGTAGTGATTGATCGTCGGCCCAGGAATTAAATCTTGGTCAAGGAGGAAATCCACAATGGCAGCAAAAAAGAAAGCAAAGAAAAAGAAAAAGTAAGTCAGTGCGGAGCCAAGTCTCCGTACCTCAAGGGAAATAGTTGTGACGGGTGTTCAAGTCGAACACCCTTTTTTCTTGTGGATAATCGCGCGTTTAGTAGTTGACGCCCACCGCTCTGCGACATAATATCCGCTCAAGCCGCTTTTGTCCGGACGCGTATGCCTAAAACCTCCAAAAACAATTCCCGCAAAGCCTCTCCCGGGGAAGTAGTGATTCCGGACAAGCTTTATTTCCGCATTGGCGAGGTCAGCCGCCTGTGCCGCCTTCCCAGCTACGTGCTGCGCTTCTGGGAGACCGAGTTCCCGCAGTTGAAGCCCTCCAAGAGCAGCACCGGGCAGCGCATGTACCGCAGGCCGGATGTGGAGAACGTGCTGCGCATCAAGCACCTGCTCTACGAAGAGGGTTTCACCATTGCCGGTGCGCGCCAGTGCCTGCGATCCGAAGGCAAAAAGAAACAGCCGGCGCTTCCCTTTGCCCACTCCGGAACCGGCATGGGCCAGATCAAGCAGGTGCGACAGGGGTTGAAAGAGATCCTGGGCATGCTCTCCGGCAGGAAATAGCGCTTCCTGAGCAATAGCGTCCGCATCCAAACCAAGTGGCTATATAATTAACTTAGCTCACCTTTTGGGTGTTCGAACCGTCTGTAAGTAAAGGTATTTCATGTCAAAAAAGCTCCAGTTCCTTCTGCTCACTACATCTATCCTTGTCCTGGCGTTTACCGTAATCGGCGGTCTCGGGGTGCATGCCTCCACCAGCAGCAACAGCGGCGCCTACAGCCACATTCAGGTCTATAGCGAGGTCCTTTACCACATCCGCGCGGAGTATGTGGAGGAGCCGAATATGCCGCTGGTGACCAGCGGCGCTCTGCACGGGTTGCTGGAGTCGCTGGACGCCAATTCCAGCTATCTCAGCCCGGGTGAATACAAGATATTCAAGCAGAAGAAGTCTGATGGCAAGGCCAACATCGGCGCCACCGTCTCCAAGCGCTTTGGATAT
This sequence comes from Candidatus Angelobacter sp., assembly GCA_036522215.1. Lineage (GTDB taxonomy): Bacteria > Acidobacteriota > Terriglobia > Terriglobales > Acidobacteriaceae > Angelobacter. The sequence continues at coordinate 10,868 of DATDGH010000935.1, forward strand.
GCGGCCGTGGTTTCCGTAATTCCCGGCGGCCCGGCGGACAAAGTGGGCATCAGCAGCGGGGACATTGTCGAGACCATTGATGGCAAGAGCACCCATGACATGTCACTGGCGGAGATCAGGAGTGTCACAGCAGGCGAGACCGGCTCCCGCCTGGAGTGCACCATCATCCGCATCCGCAAGATTGAGCCCCAGAAGATTACCATTACCCGTGATGTGGTGAATCCTCCTGCCGCCACCGAGCAGTTAATGCCCGATGGCGTGGGCTACGTCAAAGCTTTGGAGTTGAACAAAGGCAAGGCGCAGGAGATAGCCAATAAGATCAAGTCACTGCAGAAGCAAGGGGCAAAGAAGCTCATCCTTGACCTGCGCGATGATTCTGAGGGCGATGAGGAAGAGGGCGTCGGAATAGCCAATCTGTTCCTGAATCACGGCCTGATCACATATCTTGAGGGCCAGAAGTATCCACGGGTCACCTACAACGCTGACGAAAAGAAGAAAATTACCGATCTGCCGGTGGTGGTGCTGGTGAATCGCGGGACGGCGGGTGCAGCCGAGGTTGTGGCTTCCTCAATCCTGGAGAATGCGCGCGGTGACATTCTGGGCGATAAGACCTTTGGCGATGGCTCGGTGCAGAAACTCATTGAGGTGCCGGATGGCTCCGCACTGATTCTTTCCGTGGCCAAGTACTACACTCCCAAAGGAAAAGCGATCCAGGAAAACGGAGTCACTCCCAATGTTGAAGTGGCCTCTACTGACGATTTAGCTGTCCTGCCAGACGACGAGGAGTCCGGCGGCAACACGGAAGAACCGCAGAAGACCGCACCCAAGGAAGATGAGCAGCTTCAGCGGGCCATCGAAGTTCTAAAAAATAAGAAGAGCAGTACTTAGAAATTAGTATTTAGAATTTAGCTTTTAATCACTGAAGCGCACCTAATTCTGGTGCGCTTCTAATTTTAAGGCTTTTCCGAAATCAGATCGGTGTACCAGCTGCATTCGGAATCACTTCAATTCCGGCGATTTTGCCGTTTCTTGCGATGACCCGGTGACCGGGGTCCCCGGCGCGCCCGCTGTTGGCGTGCTGGGGTGGTGGTGACCCGATTGCGTCCACTACCAGTCAATCGAAAGTCACACAACCATTCGATCCGGACAAACTGGTGGCAGAGCTGTAACCTGTCCCCTAAAGATGCTATTCTGAGCTGGACTCTCCGCCTTCCCCATGAAGTTCCTATACTCCCATCTTCCCGAGTTCCATGTCGGCGGGAAGAAACTGGTACGCCGGGTGCTCTTTACCCTGTTGTTGCTCACCTCAGCCATGGTAGGCACACTGGCAGGCCTGTTGATTGTCTACTCCACAGACTTGCCCCAAATCAGTGAGTTGGAACGTTACCGCCCCAGCACCATCACGGAAATCTATGATGACCAGGGAAAGGTCATCGGCTCATTTGCCATGCAGCGCAGAGTGCTGGCCTCCTATGATGATTTTCCCAAAGTGCTGCGGGACGCAATCATCTCCACTGAGGACAAGAGTTTTGAGGACCATTGGGGAATTAATTTCTGGCGCGTGATGGGGGCCACTTATCGCGACATAGTTTCGGGGTCAAAGGCTCAGGGAGCGTCTACCCTGACCATGCAGCTTTCCCGCAACCTGTTTCTCTCTTCCGAACGGCATTTCAGCCGCAAAATCCAGGAGGCCATGCTGGCCATCCAGATTGAACGGCATTTCACCAAGCAGCAGATCTTCACCATGTATTGCAACCAGATTTTTCTGGGACATGGAGTCTACGGCTTCGAGGCCGGCGCTCAGTTCTATTTCAACAAGCACGCCAAGGACCTGAAGGTGGAAGAAGCAGCCATGCTGGCTGGACTGCCCAAAGCCCCAAGCTATTACTCGCCCCTGGTGAGCCCGGAACACGCGTTGAAGCGGCGCAATGTGGTCATCAATAACCTGCTGGAGGATGGAAAGATCACGGCGGAAGAGGCGAATCGCGCTAAAAACGCTCCGTTAGGTTTGAATCTTCAGCCCCCGGGAAACTCCCTGGCGCCGCATTTTGTGGAGGAAGTACGGCGCTATCTGGAGAAAAAATACGGCGCCAACGAGGTGCATGAGTCCGGAATGCGCGTCTATACCTCGCTCAACCAGGATTGGCAGAAGGCCGCTAACCAGGCGGTATGGGACGGTCTGGCCGCGTATGAGCGCCGCCATGGATGGAAGGGCCATCTGCGCAACGTGCTCACGGCAGGCGGCACAGTAGCGGACTACCATGATCCCGACTGGGACTTGCCCGTCACCGTGGGCGGTTATGTACATGCCCTCGTGACCAGCGTGAATGCGCAGACGGCAACCCTGAAGTTCGGCAGCGATATCTCCGTGCTGTACCCGGGCGACATTGCCTGGACCGGCCGCAAGTCGCCGTTGGATCTTCTCGCAGTCGGCGACATCGTGTACTTGAAGGTGCTGGCGATGAGCTACATCCACGTGGCCCAGACTTCGCTGGAGCAGGATTCGGGCGCCGAAGCGGCATTGCTGGCCATTGACAACGCTACCGGCGACATAAAAGCCATGGTCGGCGGGCGTGATTTTCAGCAATCAAAGTTCAATCGCGCCACTCAGGCGCAACGCCAGGTAGGTTCGTCCTTCAAGCCGTTTGTCTATAGCGCCGCGGTGGATCGCGGAGCGGAGCCGGACGACAAGATCCTGGATGCGCCCACTACTTTCAACAGCGGCGGCGTGTCTTACAAACCCCACAACTTCGATTATAAGTTTGAGGGGAACATCACCCTTCGCCGTGCGCTGGCCGATTCCCGCAACGTCCCAGCCGTCAAGCTGGCAGAAAGAATCGGCATGCCGGCGTTGATCGAATACGCGCGCCGGTTCGGCATCACTTCGTCCATTCCTCCCTTTCTTCCGGTAGTGCTGGGCGCAGCCGATCTCACGCTCTACGAACAGACCTCTGCCTATTCTGTTTTTCCCAATGATGGTCTCCGCATTGAACCGCGATATATCCGCAAAGTGACGGATTATGAAGGGCACGTTCTGGAGGAAAATTTTCCTGAAGCCAAAGACGTAACATCAGCCCGTACTGCCCGGGTTATGGTTTCCCTGCTGCAGGATGTAGTCCAGCATGGTACGGGCTTTGCCGCCTCTAAACTCAAGCATCCACTCGCGGGAAAAACCGGCACTACCAATGACTTCACTGACGCCTGGTTTGTCGGCTTCTCACCCAGCATCACCTGCGGAGTGTGGATTGGATTCGATGAGAAGAAGACGTTGGGAGAAAAGGAGACCGGCGGGCAGGCTGCCTTACCCATCTGGATGGACTTCATGCGCGTGGCCATCTCTGATCCTGTTCACTTGCAGGAATCCTTCCTATCGCCGATTGCGGACGCGGCGCCATCAACGGTGAACAAGGCCAGCCTGGCTTTTCCTGCGCATCCCGTTGATGCTGAGGCGCATTGAGACGTGCTGCGGCTGATCAAATACTTCTTTCTCACCCTGGTGCTGCTACTGGTCTGTTTTGCCTCAGCGCTGCTGGCCATGCGCTTTGCCATTCACGGACGCGAGGTCCGCGTTCCCAGGTTGGTTGGGCTTACGCCCTCCGAGGCTGAGCGGCTGGCCAGCTCGGAAGGGCTGGTGCTGTCGATTGACAATCACTTTTACAGCGCGGACGTTCCGGAAGGCTACGTTGTTTCGCAATTGCCCGCTCCCAACACCAAAGTGCGGCGCGGATGGAAGGTTCGGGTGGCTGCCAGCCTTGGTCCGCAGCGGGCCTCCATTCCCAACGTAATCGGCGAGAGCGAGCGCACGGCAGCACTTAACATCAGTCGCCGTGGATTGGAGATTGGCACGGTGGCAACCATCCGCCTTCCCGGGACGCAGCCTGCGACGGTGATTGCCCAAAGCCCACCTGCAGATGCCAAGAATGCCATATCGCCGAAAATCGGGCTCATCATGTCTGCTCCCGATAACGCTCCCTTTTACATCATGCCTGATTTTTTGGGCCGCTCACTCGCCGAAGCCACCGATGCCATC
>DATDGH010000936.1:0-4039 GCA_036522215.1 Candidatus Angelobacter sp.
GCTGCCACCAACCTCGGCAACCTGACCGCGCAGGCGATTTCAAATCACGCCAAGGCGGAAGCGGCTTTCTACCAGATCCTGAACCCTGACCAGCAAAGCAAATGGACGCAACTCCGGAGCAGGTGGGGAGGTCACGGGCACGGGCACAGGGGTTTTGGTCCACCGCCGGGTGGTCCCGGAGGTCCCGGAATCTAAGACAATCTTCTTCGTAGTTCTCTGGCCTTGGGGGATCGATGCTTGGGGCATTGATCCCCTCAACTTCTACGCAGAGTGACGTTGTTAATTGCCTTCTTTCCTTAATAAAGAATTGCACCAATACCAGTAAGACCGACTTCCCCTCGGGACTATTTCTGAAGATTTGTGGTCGAAAGCTCTCCCGTTGCAACAGCCTACTGCACAAACTTATAACCTAACCCTTGCACAGTAAGAATCAGTTCTGGTTGTTTGGGATCTTTCTCCAGCTTTTGGCGCAGGCTGGCAACGTGGACGTCAACGGTGCGGGTAAAGGTGTCTGCACTATATCCCCAGACGTCTTTCAATATCTGGTCGCGGGATAGAGTTGCGCCGCGGTGTTCAATGAAGTAGCGCAAAAGCTGAAACTCCCGGGCCGAGAGCTTGATTGCTTTTCCATCGCGGGAAACGCTGGTGCCGCGCAGATCCACCGTGACGCCGGCAACCTGGACGATGCCTTGAGGGGCAAGCGGCTTGGCCGGCGAGCGCCGGAGAAGAGCCTCGATGCGTGCCATCAGCTCCATCATTTCGAAGGGCTTGGTAAGGTAATCGTCGGCGCCGATTTTCAGACCTAAGACTTTGTCTACCGTCTGGCCGCGAGCGGTCAGCATCAAAATCGGGGTAATCAATCCGGCTTGGCGAATATCGCGGCAGACATCAAAACCGCTTCTGCGCGGCAGCATAACATCCAGCAGGATCAGGTCGAAAGGAAGGCGCGTGGCTTTCTCAAAGGCTTCGTCGCCATTGGAGGCATAATCAATGGCATAGCCTTCCGTTGCCAGCCGGTCGCCCAGCGTCATTCGCAAACCGGCTTCATCTTCTACTAAGAGGATATGGGCGTCCATGCTCACTGGTTTAAGTCTTGGAGAGATTGGGATTCACCGCCGCCGCAGCCTGCGGAGCAGTTTGCAATTCTGCAACTTCAGCAAAGCGCAGATAGAGGGTAAAGCAGCTTCCCTTACCCGGCTCGCTGGTCACCGTGAGTCGTCCGCCCATAGCAGCGGCAATGTCCCGGGCCAACGAGAGACCCAGGCCAGTGCCGTGAATTTGCCCGGCGTCTACTGAACGGCTGCGATAAAACGGCTCAAAAATTCGTCTCAACTCACCTGCACTTATGCCCAGGCCTTTATCCTCAACGCTGACCTGGACTTCATCGTATTGGCCGCTGGCATCGTTGGCCTTGGCAGAGATGCGCATCCAGCGCGCATCGCCACCATACTTGACCGCGTTGGTGATGAGGTTTTGCAGGCAATGAGACAGCGCCGGGAGATCGCCCATGATAGGCGGCAGGTTGGGAGCGACTTCTCGTTCCACGGTGAAGCGGTTTTCCTCAATCAAGCCCGCAGTATCTTTGAGTGCGGTCTCAATCACATCCGACACTCTCAACGGGCGGAGACTGTAGTGATGGCCTTTATTGCGGGTGGCGGAAAATAGCAGAATCTGTTCCACCAGCTTAATCAGGTGCCTGGCCTGATTCTTGATTTCGATCCCGTATTGGCTCAATTGCTGCTTGCCTGCAACTACACCATCAATAATATTTTCTGCTGCGGAAGAGATCACGGCGAGAGGGGTACGCAGCTCATGGGAGACGGCCGCGACAAAATCCATTTGCAGCTTTGCCAGCACGCGCGCCCGCTGGCTGCTGATAAGGATGATGGCAATACCTCCTGCGAGCACCAGCAAGACGCCAAAACTCAACGCCAGGTTGCGACGGCGCATTCCAGATACCACGGCTTCCAGAGAACCCAGTCGATGGCGCACGAGCAATTGCCAGTCCGTATCGGCGTCAGTATAGTGGATTGCGTCCAGCCGCAGTGGCCCGGCAAAACCGTTGTCGCGCGTACCGCCTCCATGGAGATGGGCTGATGGAGCAAAAGAAGGAGGAGCCATTCCCCGGCGCGCAGGCGGTCCGTGGGGTGGACCATAAACCGGTATGGTTCTATCGAAGGCCGCACCGTCCTGTTTTCCGAACCCTGCGTCTGAGGAATAAACGACTGACGAAGGGCCGGCCACCACCGCTACCTGATAATCAAGCCCTTGCGAGCCCGAGAAATGTCGCTCCACCAACTCCGGCAATACGTGTTCCTGGAATACCTTGCTGTCCAACCGAACGACGGCCCAGTCGATGGCTGGGGCTGATTGCCCTTTGCTCTGGTTTCCAGCAGAGTGCGAAGTGTGACGAATCTGGAGCCGCACCAGAGTCATGGCATTTACGTCCACCGTGGCTGGAAAGCCATCCGGGCCAAAGAGGCGGTGACCGCCAAAAGGAGAAGTTGACCCATTAGAATGGCGACGGAGCCTGTCTTGTTGACGAAGACGCATGACCGCACCTGCAGCTTTCACCATTTCTTCGGAGCGGATTTGCATCCAATTATGCAACCGATCCAGTTCCGCGGGCCAATCTGCAGGCTCGAATTGATTTGTTGCAGCGTTCCATTGCAACAACTGAGAGTGCTCGGTTCCGGCATTTTGAAACAGAAAGAGATGCGAAATCAGATCCGGATGGGCGGCTGTCTGGCTCCATGACTGATACTGCTGCGCGTATTGGGCCGCCTTTTGATGAGGCGACTGCCCAGGATCTACTTGCAGAGCGGCGAACACGCCGGTGAGTTCACGATAGAGATCCTCACGCCAGCCGAGAATAGAAGAATCCAGATTGGCTTGCAGGCGAACATTGGTAGCATCACTCACTTCTCGCGCCCAGCGGTATTGCAGTACGGCGAGAGCTATCAACACGCCAGCCAGCGCTATCACTACGCCGGTTAGAAAAACACGCTGTTTCAGGGGTGACTTCATTCAAGACTCTTGCCGCGAACGCGGGAATAAAGGCCCGAGGATCGCAACGGGAGGTATTCACCATTATAGCGAGTGGATACCCTGGACAAGAGACGATGCCTCGGGCCTGCCTGCTACTGTTCTGTCTGTCTTCAGATTCTAGATGGTGAATGCGAACTAGCGGTGTAAATTCTTTGTTAATAAGGGAAAGCTGCTCTTGTGTTAAGAAACATCAAGCGATATTTTTAGTTTACCTCGACGACAGGAGAGGTCTCTATTTCTACGAAGCTGTCTCGGGGCGTATGCCCGGAAATATTTGCTTGTGTGTAGGGTTCCTCACTGCGTTCGGAGAAACTGCGTAGATCTCTTCTTCCAATCTTTCGTAGGGCGTCCGCCCTAAAATATCCTGTTCGCGTGTAGGGATTCCTCACTTCGTTCGGAATGAACTGCGACGCAGATTGCGCCCGCTGCGCTCAGTCGGGTAGGGCACATCGTCGCCCATCATTCCCTTCCACAGAATTAAATTGAAGCGTTCGGAATCTACGCGGTCTTGCGCGCTGAAATCCAGTCCCTTGGTCTGTTGCTCCCAGTACGCTGCATCACGTCTGGGTTGATAGGAAGCCATTGCTCCACCAGCTTGCGCCGGCAAAGGCAGTTTGGTGGTCCTCAGTGCGGGGGGCACACGCGCCTCATAGCTCCAGGAAAGGGCTTCGCTGGTGAAAACTTCTGTCATGGGCGATTGGACGGCATCATTCAGTCCCAATGGCTTGATGCCGAGCACCTCTTCAATGGTACGCAACATGGAAACGGTATTGTAGCGCTGCGAGATCACCGCGCCCTGCTTCACGAAGGGGCCGGCGACAAAGGCAATACTGCGATGCGCATCCACGTGATCAGGTCCGTTCTGAGCATCGTCCTCGACCACAAAAATCAGGGTGTCTTGGCTGTACCGGCTATGCGCTACTTTTTCCACGATCAAACCCAGAGCGTAATCGTTGTCGCCTATCTCGGTTTCGACGGTGTTTACGTCATC
>DATDGH010000937.1:0-1951 GCA_036522215.1 Candidatus Angelobacter sp.
GAAGCTGTGAATTGCAACATTCCCGGCAACGATACCAACGACATTCACATTGTTCTGGTGCAGTCTCCGGGTGACGATGAATGCACCAGCACTACGGCGGAGATGAGTCCGCATTTCCGGCCGGCAACCTGGACGCCGCAAAACATCATGTCGGCTTCATCAGGCCATCCCATTCGAGTGCAGGGACACCTCTTCTACGATGGCAGCCACGTCCCCTGTTCCGGCGCCTCGCGACCCAACCCCAAGCGAGTATCGCTGTGGGAGGTGCATCCGGTCTATTCGTTTGAGGTGTGTACCCAGACCACACTCGCGGATTGCCAGAAGAGTACCGCAGAGTGGACGCCGCTGGAAAAGTTGTTTAGCTCAGAGCAGTGACGGCAAAGGAACTTTTACAGTTGCTGTAATCTAAAAAGCCGGGCACCCATTGTCGATCAGGAATTGCCTGACTTCAGGCTTCGGACCTGAAACCAGGTAGAACATTCGATTGAAACGCGCCTCCCGATCCGCCATGCTGGCGTCTCTGCTGCGCGCGACCTTCCGGTAAAAAGCATAAACACTTTTGCTGTTCTCCAGGTATATGCTCTCCTCAACCTGGGTCTCAGCCACAGTGCATTGCTTTGTACCGGTAATCTTGCCGTTGCGTAGCTCCTCTTTCAACCGGGGCGCCTCTTCTTGCATGTTCTTCATGCTGCGCTGGTATTCGTCCGTCTCCCCGATTTCCCGCAATGCTTCTGCCATGCTGGAGGAGAAGAGAACATGGGCATCGGGCAGCGCTCCCAGCGCAATTTGATATTCGTGCAGGAGTTCGTGCACGTCATATGGACCGATGGTTGATCTGGGATGACCTTGAAGCGAGTACTTTGAGAGATAGTCCACGGCGCATTGCAGCGCGAGTCCGCCTTCACCTTTGGGATGCGGCCAGTTGGCATCCTCGTAGATGGTGAACTTGATGGATTTGCAAGTATCTTCCAGGTGGATGCCAGTGATCTTGCGATAGGCGGGGAAAACAACGCACGCCTGATTGTGAATGAAAGACGTGCACAGTTCTTTGGCAGAGGCATCGCTTAAGTGCGAGCAGTCAATCTGAAAAGTGACTGGGATGACTGTCTGTCCAGGACAACTGGATACCGTGATCACGCCGTTGATGTCGGCCGTCTTGACTTGCCCGGCACAGATAATGCTGAAGGCCAAAATCCAAAAGACGGTCTGCGTTTGAAGACGTAAATTCTGGTTGATCATCTTGAAAGATTCTAACCCAGTAAGTTGAGAATGGTTTCTCCCGCCAGCTCTGCGAACTTTTCCATCACACTAATCGACACCTGTCATCCCGAACGCAGGTCGCCGCCTTGGGGTGAACCAGCTCTGAAGGTGGGGCATTCGGTATAATCCTGTCGCTTCCACATACTAACTTTTTTGTAGAAGCTGTAGCGCTGCAACCTGACCATGGAGTGTCATGAAACCAATCAAACCTCATCAAGCTGTCGTCATCGTATCCATACTGAGCTTCCTTTTTTCCATAAACCCCGCCGCAGCCCAGACCAGTCAGCCGTCGACGCAGTTGCCAAGTGAGACGCCCAGGAAGTTCACTCCGGTTACAGGCAGCTTTGATTACACACGGAGTGAAGTGATGATTCCCATGCGCGATGGTGTAAAGCTGCACACTGTGATCCTTGTGCCCAGGGGAGCCAAAGGTGCGCCCATCCTGCTCACGCGCACTCCCTACAACGCCAACGAACTCACCAGCCACGCCGCGAGTTCTCACCTCGGCCCCATCCTGTATGGCTACGACAATGCTGTGGAAACCATCGTGGAAGGCGGCTACATCCGCGTGGTGCAAGACGTTCGTGGCAAGTACGAATCGGAAGGCGACTATGTGATGAACCGTCCTCTTCATGGCCCGCTGAACCCCACGCCCGTGGACCACGCTACCGATACCTATGACACCATCGAC
>DATDGH010000938.1:0-4489 GCA_036522215.1 Candidatus Angelobacter sp.
CAACTCCGGATATGTCAAGCGAGCGTCAGCCGACCTGCCCAAGCAGGCCGCAACCGCTCCCTGGCTGATTCGTCAGAACTATTTCCGCGACATGCTCACCATGAAGCTAAGCCGATTGGAAGATGGCATCCTGCAATTCGCCAAGGCAGCTTGGGTCATGCGCACGGACATTCCGGAAGAAGTGCGCGCGGTGGGAGATTGATTGTGTAGGGACGGACGCATTCGTCCGTCCCGCGAGGTCAAAGGCCGAGCGTGCGGTCAGCAAATGAGCAGCGAGCAATGAGCAAAATCGGGAAGGGCACGATGTACGTTCTGAGCCTGCTCTGAGTCGAGTGGCGTCCGCTGCCGTGAACTCTGGAGGCAAGCATGCGAGCATCTACGTTGTATCGGATTGCTGCCGTTCTTCTGCTGCTTTTTGACGCCGGGCACACCTCTGGTTTTCCCTGGTCCGATCCCAAGTGGGGCGTGGATCTTGGCTCCATGCGGTCGACCCACTTTTACATCATGGGGTTTAGCCGGACTTACTGGGATTTCTATCTTGGGTTCGGACTCTTTGTCAGCGTGTTTCTTCTGCTCGCGGTGGTATTGGCGTGGCAGTTAGGACGCCTTCCGCCAGAGTCTTTGGCTCTCATGCGCGGCACTGCGTGGACGTTCGCCTTTTGCTTTGCCGCGATCACTTTTTTAAGCTGGAAATACTTTTTTATGATTCCTATCGTTTTCTCAGTCGTCACTACATTAGTTTTGACAGCGGGGGCATGGCTTTCAGCCAAGCCGGTTTCCTCGCCTCCGTCGCGATAGGACAGCTGCGAGCGAATCGGGAAGGGCACGAGTTCCACTCGTGCCGATTCGGCCTCACAAAAAAGATCCGGCTTCCGCCGCTGGGGGTCGCTGCTCCGACCATCGTTAGGGTGTAAATTTCTTTGGGAAAATAAATGGTATCAGCGTTCCCGAAATGGGACTGGCTGGTTGTCGGGAGGGTACCCCCTCCCCCTCGTCTCTGGAATCATCGAGTTAGCGGGACATCGCATACTATATCTTGGGGCTCAATCACTTGCGGGCAAAATCTTGATGTCAAAGAACTTACCTTCTCGATCCCGGGATCAATTCCCGAAACGGGACGGATGCGCTCTCCGCCCAACGTCACGGCCTCGACGATGATTGCAAGATTGCGGGGCTGTGTGCCAGGTCAGATGTCGCATGCGCCTGTGGAAAAAGAGAGTTGCGACGCAAGCTCCTGTCCCGGCCTGGAACTGCCCCACTCAAGCCAAAATCGGGCTTGAATGGGCCACCCGTTGTCGCATGGGAAACTGGGACGACACCCCACCTTTGAGAGATTGCAATCACACCATCGTGCGATGTGCAGTTTCTTGCAGGTTGCTAGTCTGTGCATGGGGGTGGGGCATGGAAGATACAGTAGCACTCAAGGTCACGCGGAAAAACCTGCAGCGCCTGGCTGAAGCTTTTGCCAACGATGCAGCTGATCCGTACAGGCACTTTCCCAAGGCGGATGTCATGGCGCACTTCAAAATGAACATTGAAGACGCATGGTCAGAAGGGATTGAGGTGTACGCGACTGAAGACGGTTTTGTGTTCTCAGAATGGGGTGTTATGTCCCAGTACAAGGTTGCCGCTCAAGCATAATCACCGTCAAAAAAAGGACAGGAAAGAAAGAACGCATTCGCGAGAGTTGCTGACGGGCCTTGCCAGCATCAGCCGAGCCCGTGAGTGTTGACCGCGGGCGGGCCAGGCTAATCGGTTCTGATTACTGTTGACACTATTCCTTTAAGCGGGTCCCCATCTTTTTGCGTTTTGTCCGCAACTTCAAACCAAAACCCTAAGAACGCATAGGTTGAGGTTCCGACCCGCCTGCCACGCGAGCGAGAAGCCGAGAGTCTGTGCACGCGGAGAACTGCCCCACTCAAGCCAAAATCGGGCTCGGGTGGGCCACCCGAGGATCTCACTATTGATGTTGACTTCTCCATTCTGATCGGAGGAAAATACCTCCCTTCCCTCCCAGGCTTTTCTTGGCGTGCCGCGCTCTTACGAGCCCACTGGCCTGCTGTCAAGGCAAGAAACTTCAATCAGCGATGGAGGGAAATCTTATGGCAAGGTACAGCGCGAAACTAGTCGACCGAACGGGGTGGTCGGACGCAGACAAGCATGGTATCGAAACGAAAGCAGAAGCTGTTTGATGAGGCTTTCCAAGGCACGCAAGATGAAGTCTCTGTGTCATGGGGCGATGGAACGCCGAGCGACAATCTCGTAGTCCACTTTGTTCAGGACATCCCGCACTCGTATCTCAAGCAGAAGTGGCCCGGGGCGATAATCAACCAGAACGCCATCGGCCATACTTATACTGGAGAAAGACCGCTCGCTGGGACGGAGGTTTACAAGATAGCCCGCGGTACTCGATTTCCCTGGCAAATGTATGCGATCACGGTTTTTCACGAGGCCATGCATAATTTATTTCCTTATCAGGGTGCGGATTTTGTTCATAAGCTTGACGGTGGCGACGAGGCGGCCGGCATGGCTGCAGCGGTGTACGGCCTCAGATCGCAGATGACCCAGCACAACAAAGAACTGATCAGGCCGGGCTTCTCCGTCAAGAATCCGCAATTGCTCTAAAGTCGGAAAGACAGTTCAAGGCGTGGGTGGCAACCCTTTGCGATTTTTGCAAAGGGTGGGATTCGATGCTCTCTTCCCTCTGGCGCATGCAGCTAATCCGTCTGAATAGTTCGAGACGAAACGGGGCAAAGTCAAATCCCACGTGGTTCAGGATTGGGAATGTCCACCCTTTGCGAAAGGCGCAAAGGATGGGCCACCCTAATCTGTACTAGGAGCCCGTCCGAGAATTTAGTTTTGAAAAACACAATACGAGCTAGAACCGAACCGTGAAAACGGCGAAGCAGAGTTCGCGCGTGTGGTTTGGATCAGGGCCCGTTGAAGGCTTTCCGAGCATCCGTATCCCTATAAAATGCGCGCCTGTTCTGCCTCTGCTCCTATCCATAACAGAGTCTGTGTAACTTCAGAATGTTGTGCGTGAGACAGACCATGGCCCACTCGCCTTGTGCCTTCTCCAGCCCACGTAAGAGAAACTGCCGAAAGCCGCGCGCCTGTTTGATCTGTCCAAATACCGGTTCGACCACCGTTTTGCGCCTGGAGTAGATGGCCGCTCCCGCCTGGGTCTGCAGTTTCCGGCGCATGCGGTCCACCCGCGTCGCGTCCTTCGGAAGCGGCCCTCGCGGGCCAGGCTGATGGCGGTCCCGGTACGACTCCTTGTCGGTTGCAACCAATCCTTCGATCTTTTTCTTCTCCAAGTACTTCAGATTGGCATCCGAGCAATACCCGCTGTCGGCCAGAACTTCTTCCGGCTTCTGGCCCGCTTGCTCGCCGATGGCTTCCACCATGGGCGCCAGTTGTTGTTTATCATTGGTGGCTTGCGTCACCCTCTGTCCCACGATCAACTGGAAGTCGGGTTCCACCGCAATCTGCGTGTTGTAGGCCTGCACAAACCCGTCCGCCCCGGGCATAATACGCGACTCTGGATCGGTGAAGTTATATTGCATCTTGGCCTCGGGCTTGGCCTTCTCGGCTTTCTCCTCCGGCTCGCCCTTGCTCTCGGCCTGTTCTCGCGCTCGCTCTTCCAACGCCCGTTTGGCCTCGCGGATCCGCTGCAGTCGCGTCTCCCGCCGCGCCAGCTCCGCCGGCAGTTCGTCTCCTCTCCGATCCCGTCCGTAGCGCTCGTCCTCTTCTGCATCCGCAGCTTCCGCCTGTTCGAACAGCCGCTTCACCTCTTCTTTTAGTCGCTTTTCTTCTTCCTGCATCCGCCCATAACTCATGGCTTTGTGCTTGCTCGCATTGGCTTTCACTTTGCTGCCATCCAGCACCACTCGTCCCAGCTTCATCGTTCCCGCCTGCAACGCAATCTGCAGGACTTGATCGAACAACCCTTGCAGCACCGGCAAATGCAACTTGCGAAAATCCGAGATCGTCCGGAAATCGGGTTCGTTCCCTGCCGCTAACACCCGAAACCCTACGTCCTCCACTAACTTCTTCTGTATCCGGCGCGAGGAAAACACCCCCACACAGTACCCATACAGCAAAATCTTGGTCATCATCCGTGGATGGTACGGAGGCTGTCCCCGATCCTCCTCCTCGTACACCGACTCGATCGCCCTCAGATCCAGTTGGTCCACCACGTCGGAAACAAAATACGCTAAGTGATCTTCCGGCAACCACTCGCCCAGGCTTGGCGGTAGCAGCAAATCTTGCTCAGGAAGGTACGCTCGGTAGCTTTTTGCCATGTCCTGAAACTTGGCATACTCTCCTGTGAGTTTCAACCCAAATCATTGGCTCACAGTTGAATACTCAGACACGCTCCTAGAGACAATACGCCCAGAATAGTCGCATCCGAAGCGTTGGTTGAACGGTGATTCTGTGCCTCGTCATCCAGCAGCACCCAGATTCCGAAAGAACCAGTTTGTAGAGC
>DATDGH010000939.1:0-4437 GCA_036522215.1 Candidatus Angelobacter sp.
CGACTTCTACATCCGCATGGTGGCCAGCGGCATGATTGTCTCTTCCACGTAACCGTTTCCGCCCAGGCACTCCAGTGCTTCGCCCACCTGGACGCAGGCGCGCTTGCACAGCCAGTATTTCGCGATAGCGGCGGTGATTCGGGCAAAAGCTCGCTCCTCCACGTCTGCTTCCCGGGCGTCAAAGGCGCTCGCCAGCCGCACCATGAGCAAGGTGGCCGCTTCCGATTCCAGCAGGAGATCGGCCAGGACGTTGCGCATCAGTGGTTGTTCGATCAGCAGCTTTCCAAAAGCTTTGCGATGGCGGGCATGATGAATAGCCTGGGCCACTGCCTGCCGCATCAGCGCCGTTGACCCAATCACGCAATCCAGCCGTGTGTGGTGGACCATCTCAATAATGGTGCTGACGCCGCGGCCCTCTTCACCCACCAGCCGCGCCCATGCCTGCTTGAACTCAACCTCCGCCGACGCATTGGAACGATTTCCCATCTTGTTCTTCAGCCGCTGAATATAAAAATGATTGCGTTCTCCTGTGGGCGTCCATCGCGGCAGCAGGAAACAGGACAAACCTGCGGGCGCCTGGGCCAGAATCAGGAAAGCGTCGCACATGGGAGCCGAACAAAACCATTTGTGTCCGGTAATCAAATATTCGCGCGACCGGCCAATCCGCTCCGCCCGCGTGGTATTGGCCCGCACATCCGATCCTCCCTGCTTTTCCGTCATGCCCATGCCCAGCAGGACTCCGGTCTTCGCCCCCGCCGGGACAAAGCGTTGATCATATTCAGAAGAGAGAATTTTCGGCTCCCACTCCTGCGCCAGCTCCGGTTCAGCGCGCAGCGCAGCAACTCCGGAGAAGGTCATGGAAATCGGACACGTGTGCCCGGCCTCATTTTGGGCAGTAATCATCAGGAGCGCGGCCCGGGCCACATGGGCCCCCTTGCTCTTCTCCGTCTTTGTCTTCATCCATGGCAAACAGTGGATGTGATTGGCAATCGAGGTCCGCATGACGTTGTGCCATGCAGGATGAAACACAATCTCATCGCGCCGGTGGCCGAAGCGGTCATGGGTGTGGAGCACCGGCTGGTTCTCATTGGCGTCAAATCCCCAGCGCTGCGCCTCTTCCGTCCCCAGCAAGCGCCCTAACTCAGTGAGTTGCTCGCGTGCCCAACCCGCGCCCGCGCGCTCCACCGCATTGGCCAGCGTTGCGTCTGTGAGAAAGAGGTTGCAGCCGGTGAGCGGCGGAACCTGGTTCAACCCCTCGTCAATAGCTACATCGATGGCCGGCACAGCAGGATTCATGCATGCAATTATAGGATTTGTGAATTGCGATGGGCTATTTTTTCTGCTTCTTCCTGGCGCCCTTCCCCGTTTCCTTCCGGCTCTTCGTCGCCGGCTTGTTCATTTGCCGGTCCACCTGGAACATGACAATGACTCCTTGGCTGGGGCTCTCGGAAGAAAGCGGGGTGAAATGAACGTCGGCAGTGCCGTCAAACCGGTTGGTCACCAGACGCCAGTTGCGGATATTCGATTGCTTGCGGGATTGGACCACCTGGCGATGTCGCCGGACCATGGTCTGCCGGCTGCGCGTATCCATGGGCAGCTCCTCAAGATGCATGCCTTTCTCGGATGGCTTGGCAAATCCAAAAAGTCTCTGCGCGGCGGAATTGAACATATAGATCACAGCATCTTCCTGCACCAGGAAGACGGGCCAGGGCATGCGTTCCATCATCTCTGAATACCGCGCGTTTACCTCATCCAGCTCGCGCGTGCGCGAGGACAGCTCCTCGTTGGTGTTCTCCAGCTCTTCATTCAGAGATTGCAGCTCTTCGTTGGTTGTCTCCAACTCCTCATTGGTGGACTGGAGTTCTTCATTGGTGGTTTCCAGTTCTTCATTGGT
Source organism: Candidatus Angelobacter sp. (assembly GCA_036522215.1). Lineage (GTDB taxonomy): Bacteria > Acidobacteriota > Terriglobia > Terriglobales > Acidobacteriaceae > Angelobacter. The sequence goes on from DATDGH010000939.1 coordinate 1,895, forward strand.
GGACTGGAGTTCTTCGTTGGTTGTCTCCAGTTCTTCGTTGGTGGACTGCAACTCTTCCCCCGTAGTTTCCAATTCTTCCACCATGCTTTGCAGAGTCACCCGCAGGGTCACATTCTCCATGTAAATCAAGGTGCCTATCGGGTTCCCGCCGGACTCCGCCGTAATCGGTTTCACCGTCACTGTGACTACGGTACTGGGCGAGGGATTGCAATCGAATTGGACCGTCTTGGCCGGTGCAGACCTGCTTTCGTCCAGATGTTGCTTCAGTTCAGGGCAGCGCTGCCAGAATTCAGTATTCTGCAGTTTCTGCCCGGTCATTTTCGTGGACAGATTGAAAAGCTTTTGTAGCTTTTCATTTTGGGAAACAACCGTGTCTTCCCGGTCCACGATCAGGATGCCGGACTCCAATGTGGAAAGCAGGGTCTCGGAATAAACTTTGAGGGTATTGAGTTCCTGCTGCGATTCTTGCTTGCTGTCGGGTGCCATGTTTATTTTCCCCGCATTCGGCCACTCGCCGTTTGCATTCGCTGAGCGCCTCTGAAAGATGCGCCATTTGGCGTCCACAGGGATGAAATCACCATCATCTTTTAATTGCGATTCCGATTTTCCCAGAAATAGGATACCGCCTGCATTCAGGGCATACCTGAGCCGCGACATGATGTGCGCCTGCGCCGCTGCATCAAAGTAAATCAGAACGTTGCGGCAAATCAGCAGGTCTACATGGGAGATGGGAGCGTCAAAGAGCAGATTGCTTCGTCCGAAGATCACCATGCGGCGCACATCCCGCACCACCCGCAACGTCCGGTCGCCGGTAAAGTATTTGGCCTTGATTTCAGGGCTTACGCCACGCAGCACTTCAGGAGAATACTCCGCGCGTCGCGCGATGCTAAGGGCGTTCTCATCGTGGTCCGTGGCATAGATCTTGATTTCATGTTCTTTCAGCCGCGGTCCCAGATGTTCTGCGAGCAGAATGGCGGCGGAATACGGCTCTTCTCCGCTGGCGCAGCCCGCGCACCATACGCGAAAGGTGCTCCCCGCGGCCTGGTCCTTGAAGAGCACGGGCAGAACTTCTTCCCGCAAGATCTCCCAGGCCTGAGGATCGCGAAAGAAGCGCGTCACGTTGATCAGGACCGTATTGAGAAGCTCTGTTGTTTCCGCCGGTTTTGTCCGGATGAATGCGCCGTACTCCTCAAAGGTGTCTATGTTGAGCTGTTGCATTCTCCGGCGAATGCGTCGCTCCAGGGTGGTTGGTTTGTAGCCGCGGAAATCAACCCCGCGTTCTTCCGCCAGTTCCCGCACCAGTTCTTTTAAAGCTTGTTCCAAGGAAATAGTCTCATTGTCCGGAGCAGATTTCTGTCAGCTTGTGCCCTATTTTCTCCAGCGGCAATATAAAGTCAATGCAACCTGTTTCAATAGCGGCTTCGGGCATGTGCCGGAACTCTGCTTTCTCAGGCATCTGCGCAATGGTCACCCCGCCCGATTCTTTGATCGTGCGTATCCCTGCCGAGCCATCCCTGCCCGATCCGCTCAAAACAACTCCCACGGAACGCGAACCATAAGTTCCCGCCACCGACTCAAACAGTAGGTCGATGGAAGGGCGGGAAAAGTGCACTAATTGCGAATGCGCCAATTGTACTTTTCCCGGACCCACCAGCAGGTGTTCATCCGGCGGCGCAATGTAAACCGTCCCTGGCAACATGATTTCGCCGTGTTCCGCTTGCTTCACCTTCAATTGCGTGGAGCGGCTAAGCAGATCGGCCATCCAGCTTTTGTGCCCTGGAGCCACGTGTTGTACTACCACAATGCTGCTGGGAAAACTCTTGCTTAGGGCTTTAAGCACTTGCGAGAGCGCATTCAACCCGCCCGCTGAAGCCCCTAACGCAACCACATCATACCGCCGCCTGGAATAAGGCAGGTCATCAATCAACTTCTTTTTGCTCGGGCGTGGCATCGGGGCGGCCTTAAGGATATAAGAGTGAGATGCACTGCGGGAAACTATTTAACTTGCCTGATTACCAGATTTTCCGCGAGAACGGACACCGTCTGACTAGCCAAGGGCTTCGCCCTTGATATCCTTCTCTAGCCGAGGTTGGTTTTTGGCTTTGTTTTTGATTTCAAATTACCCAATTACCCAATTACCCAATTCTCTGGGAGAGCCACCCTGCTCGTATCGCAACGAGACCAAAATTCGCGTAACCGCTCGCATGGCGACCTAATTTATAATTCTGCTGAGTGGGTTATGAACAGGGATTTAGGTTCGGCCAACGTCGAATTTTTGTTTACCGAGCTGGAGACCGGACTTACCTTCGCCAGGCTTGCCAGCGCCGCCAAAGATAACCCCACGAAGGTCGAACGCAACACCAGGAATGCCCGAAAGGCATACGACAGCCTTTTGCACTTCCAAGAACGGGTCTCTTTGTCACCAGAGGCGAAGGTCAAATTTGAGGCAGGAAAGGATGAGCTGAGAGACTCACTTCGGCTTCTCGGTGAAAAGGTCTAAGCTTTTTTACCAAATTAATGTTGTGCTCAGCCAATAGACAAAC
>DATDGH010000940.1:0-2279 GCA_036522215.1 Candidatus Angelobacter sp.
AATCGAGGTGGTGATGACTCCGGGGGTCGCGCGATTGTAGTGCCTCCAATAAAGCAGCCCGGCTACGGTAAAGAATATGCTCAGGAAAAATAGGAGTCCGATAGTCGGATTGTTGTACGACCTGTAAGCTGCAAATGCCGCTGCGGCTCCGGGCAATGCAAGCAAGAGATAGAACGAGTAGCTTTTAGGACGGTAGTAGCGCCACGAATTGGCCAGTACCGCGCCGATGCTGCCAGCCACCAACGCAGGGAAAACCCATCTGTGTTCCGGCTCCCACAGCACAAAGGCAAGATAGACAATGGATGGAACGCCAATCAGCAGGAAATAGAGAATGCGCCTGCGAGTGGTTGCGTACACTTCGGAAACGGACAGGACAAAACAAGTTCCCGCCAACTCCAGCGTGCCAATCTTGATGAAGGCTCCCCACTTTGGCTCGAGCGGCGAAAAACTGTTGAGGAGGTCACCCGCAAAATGGATAAAGATGGCAATCCAGCCGAGCATCCAGAGGCCTACGCGCTGCTGGCGGTCGCGCACGTAGATCCAGGTAAAGAGCATCACCAGGAGGCTCATTACTGAAAAAACTACGATCTGTTCAAATTGTGGTGACACGCGCTAACTACCCGTCAGTTCGGGTCGCTGGCCAAAAGCTGATTTAGCTGGCCCCGACACAGATTAGTAACGCTTAATAAAACTCGACCCAGGGGAAGGTGGAGGCAACTTGAGGATAGCAGAACTGGTTAGCTTCAGGGAGCTAATTTGTTTCGATCAAGTTCAAAACGGTACGCGAAACCATTATTTGATAAACATAATTCCAACTCAGCCTTAGAAATATAGGCTCGAATAGGAATACCATGTTATTTATCTTTGGTCTTGAAGGGTTTATCTACTGGATTCTCATGTACGCGCTGACGAAACGTCCCGGACATGCCCTTAGCCAGGAAAATTGCCGACTCCCCGTACTTATCCCGCAGCCGATCGGAGGCCGAGAGGGCCTGTTTCCACTTTTCGCGGCGGTCGTCATTCAGCAATTCCATCTGCTGCGGGCCTTCCTGAAAGTTAGAGGTGTGTACGCCTAGAAGACGCACCGCCCGGCCGCTTTGGAAATTCTCATGAAACAATTTGCGCACGGCGTCATAAATCTCATTATCCACCTGTGTAGGCTGGGAAAGGGAATGAGCGCGAGTGATGGTAGAAAAATCCGAGTAGCGCAGCTTTAGCTGGATCGTCCGCGCAGCAAAGTTCTGCTCACGCAGCCGGCGGCCCACAAGCTCGGAAAGATGGGCCAGCGTGGATTCAATCTTTTCCAGGTTGCGCGTGTCTTCTCCGAAAGTATGTTCATGGCTGATGGATTTGGCCTGCCAGTCTTCGCCCACCTCGCCTTCGAACCAACCTCCGGCATCCTCTCCGCGCGCCTTCCCCGCCAACGCCACACCCCATTTGCCGAAGTTCTCCTCCAGGACCGATTCCTCCAGGCGAAGCAGGTCTCCGATCTGCTTGACCCCCATGCCATTCAGCCGCTCCCGCGTAACTTTGCCGACACCAGGTATCTTGCCGACGTCCAGTGGAGACAGGAAACATTGTTCTTGGCCCGGCAGCACGTAGAGCACGCCATTGGGTTTGGCCTGGTCGGAGCAGATTTTCGCCATCAGCCGCGAACTGCCGATGCCGATGGAGCAGTTCAATCCGGTGCGCTCCTTCATTTGTTGATGAAGCTTGTGGGCTGACTTGAGTGGCGGTCCGTGAAGCTTCGCGGTGCCTGTCATGTCGACATAAGCTTCGTCAATGGATGCCATCTCCACCGCCGGAGAAAAATCCTGGAGGACAGCGTGGACCTTGTGTGAATGTTCCCGATAAAGGTCAAGATGGCCATCGAGAAAGATTGCCTGCGGGCAGAGTTTAGCCGCGGTGCGCAGAGGCATGGCTGAATGCACACCGAATTTCCGGGCTTCGTAGGAAGCAGCGGAGACCACGCCGCGTTCGTCTCTTTGGCCGCCCACTACCACGGCCTTTCCCTTCAGTGCCGGATTCGAGAGCTCCTCCACCGAGACAAAAAAAGCGTCCATATCAACGTGGAAGATAGTTTTCATGCCGGAAGACACTCCTAGAACAATACATCATTAGCAGGAGCATGGCAGACGCTTTCCAGCGCAAATTTGGTGTTCAAAAGTTCTTGGTTACAACCCCTTTACTACTCACCTGCTGCATTCAGCCGCTTTTTTTGCATCAGATTAAATTGCAGCTTTCTTCAAACAGGAGAATCAGATAGAAGCCGAACTGCA
>DATDGH010000941.1:0-3169 GCA_036522215.1 Candidatus Angelobacter sp.
GTCCGCTGGCCCTTCGCCTTGCGAAAAGCACGCCATACTCGGGCCGGTGCGATAAGGACACCGATAAACACGCCGGATGCGTTCAAAAAGTAAGCGATGAATGCATTGCAACCTGCCCGCAACTCCCAGGCCCCGATCTCCGCTTCTCCTGCCCAATTGGTTTTGTAGCCGGTAAGCACATGATGGAGATCGTGGAATGGCACCACTCGTTTGCGGCTTCGGGTGTTAGGAAATTTCATTTGCAACCCCCAAAGTCCGATGGTGAAAGTGGGGGCGGTGTAGTCTTGCAGGCCGAACCCATTGGCCGCAAAATAGCGGTCGCGCGCCTCCTGAAGAAGAAGGTCTTTGGAGTACATCACGTCCGGCTTTTGTGCGATCACGGCGACTCGTGTTTATTCGGGCTCATTCGCGGCTCCCGGGTTCTCCCTGCCACCTGGTCTCTGGCCCGTTCCCTGATTCTGGTGCTTCGCACCAGAGCCCGCGAGAACGGCCCAATTCCCGCCAAATTCAGCAACATGGATTGAACCAATGGACGCGCGGTGAGAACTTTGCGTACGCGTGCGGCATTGCGAAACGCCGAGCCAAACTGCTTGCGATATGTTGTCCCGTACTGTTGTTTCACGCTTTCCCAGGAGCTCTTGCCCTGGAAAAAAGGGGCAAGCGATTCCGCGGCCAGAGTCCCACTCTGCATGGCCAGGGAGATGCCATCACCGGCAAAGGGATCAATGAACGCGGCCGCATCGCCGGCCAACAGCATTCCATTGCAGTCGGTCTGCGGTGGGCGGAAATATAGCTGAGACGTAGTAATCGCGGGAAACACCGGCGACCAAATCCGGCTGCGCTTCTCCAACTCCGGGTGCATGGGGAAAACATCTTCCAGCGACCGCGCAGCATCGGCCCGGACCATGGCGCAGGCATTGACCGATTCTTCACTTACCGGTTGAACGCCGCAATAACCGCCATTAAAAAAATACAGGTCGACGGAATTGGGAGCGTGCTCCTCGCGAAAATGTCCTTTCAGACCAATCCATTTTTTGCCATCTTTTCCAGTTGTCTGCTGTGTGAGCTGCGACCAGCGCCCGGTAGCGTTGACCACTCCACGTGCGGTAAAGGTTTCTGCCCGGGTGCGGACTCTGCAAACAGTTCCGGGAGTAACTTCCAGGACCACCACCTCTTCTTTAGCTTGAACGCCGGCTCGTCGCGCGGCTGTGAGCAGTTTCGCATCCAGTTCAAAGCGGGCAATGCTTCTTGCCGGAGGAGCCATGAGCAGCGAAATTATCTTGCGCGAAGACAAAGAGAAGATGCGCGCGCTGCTGATTTCCGGCCTGTCCCGAAAGCACTCTTCTCCCAGCAGCCACTCCAGCAGCTGCAATGATTCCGGGGAGACAAATTCTCCGCAGACTTTGTGCCGCGGAAACAGGTCTTTTTCCAGCAGCAACACGCTGGCTCCTGCACGCGCCGCCGTGATGGCGCACGCACATCCGGCTGGACCGCCTCCGACAACAATTAGATCGTATTCGGCTTTTTCCAAGCGATCACACCCATGCGGAAGGGAAAGAAGGTTGCGGTTTCAACTCTGAACGCGCCGGTCTTACGCAGCACGTCCTCGATCTCACCGGTAGTGTATGCGCGGCGCACCGAAGCCACAGAATCATGTCGCGTCAGACGGCTGCGGTAAACGGCGTACCCGGCATAGGCCAGCGCCACGTGCAGCCGGTGGCGAACCAGGTCGTTAATCAGCACGGCATGCCGTGCTACCCGCAATCCTTCATTCACGAATTGCACAACCTGCGGCGGCTCCAGATGGTGAACAAACAGGCACGACCCCACTACATCAAAACTGTTTTCTTTGAATGGCAATGCCAGACCATCGCCGCCAACCAAAGGATAGTGGCCGTTCTTAACCGCCAGTGGAACGTGGTTCGTAGTGGAGTTCGGCGTTGTCAAGTGTGAAGGAAGACGATCCAGCATCACCGGATCGAGCTGAATGCCTTGCCTGCTCAGCGATTCAGCGGCAAGGGCAACCACGTCGCCTCTTCCTCCGCCCACATCCAGCCACGACAATCTGTCGAGCTGCCGTTTCCTGGCGACCTTCAGCAGCAGCTCCTTCATGGTATGCACGCCGCCAAAGTAGCGGTTGATGGTCCGCAGATCAGCCAGCGAGTCTTCGATCTCCCGCGGTGTCCCCGCGTCTTCATCCAAAAACTCAGGAATGACGGTGCGTTGCATAAAAGCCGCCTTTGGCCCTTGGCTTTGGCCTTTGGCTTGTGTGTCTCATCCTTGTCTTTACAAGGTTTTGATGGTTTTCAATTGCCAGATTCCTAAATTACCCAATTACCAAATTCTCCTATTACCGACCATCAGTCCATCAACGTCATCAGTGTAATCAGCGGTAAGTTGTCCTACACGCTCTCCAGTTCTTCTTCCAAAAGCTGCTTGTTGTACAGATCGGTGTAATAGCCGTTACGGGCCAGCAGCTCATCGTGAGTGCCCACTTCAACAATGCGGCCCTCGTGCAGCACCGCGATCTTGTCTGCCGCTTGCACGGTGGAAACGCGATGGGAAATAAAAATTGTGGTGCGTCCCCGCATAATCTCCCGCAAGTGATTCAGGATTCTCTCTTCCGTGTAGGTGTCCACGCTGGAGAGTGCATCATCCAGAATAAGGATGCGCGGATTGCGGATAATTGCCCGGGCGATCGCCGTCCTTTGTTTCTGTCCTCCGGATAAAGTAATGCCGCGCTCGCCTACGATGGTTTCATACTGGGCAGGGAAGCCCTCGATGTCGGCGGCAATGCTGGCGGCATCGGCCGCGGCGCGCACCTCATCCTGAGTTGCGCTCTCCGCGCCAAAAGCGATATTCCCTCGCACCGTATCGCCAAAAAGAAACGTCTCCTGCGGCACAAAGCCAATGTTGCGCCGCAAGCTTTCCAGCGGATACTCGCGCAGCGGCTGGCCATCCAGCAGGACCGAACCGTGTTCTGCATCGTAGATTCGCGGAATCAGGCTCACCAGTGTGGTCTTGCCCGACCCAGTTGGTCCCACAATCGCCACGCTGCTCCCAGCCGGCACGTGCAGGTTGATGTGGTGCAACACGGGAACGCCGTTATAGCTGAAAGTCAGATCGCGCAGCTCAATCTCTCCGTTGATGACCTGGTTCGTCTTCAGTG
>DATDGH010000942.1:0-8277 GCA_036522215.1 Candidatus Angelobacter sp.
AGACTGTCCAATCCGCAACAAAGATCTGTCAATCTTTCAATCACATGCGCGGAAGCACGGTTCCAGAGCGCAACAGCAGAATCAGGGCTTTTTAAACTCTTGGTCAGTGAAGATCAGTCACAGAGTCCATCGGCGGTCAGGTTTGCTTTGCAATCAGGAAGTCTGGGCTTAGGCCAAAGTCAACACAACTTCCGCCCCTCGATCGGCTCCGGCGGTCCGGGCGGCCGAGCCCCGGTTCATGGAAATCTCCAGAAAACCGCTGCTCCCAAGAACCGCGAAAATTTCACCTTGTCCGCCGGACGCATAGTTCTCACAAATCTTCGTAATCTCGGCTTTGCCAACATTAATCCGGAACGCCGGTGGTGAGGCCTGAAAAAGCTGGGGAATATCCTTTGGAGTGACGTTGGTGATGAGGTTCCCAAACTTTTCGGTTTTCAGAACCACGCCCTTCCACATGTTCGGACCGGCTGGCTTCGGCCTGGGGGCCGCAAACCGGACAAAATCAGTCACTGGGTCGCCAAACTTGGGCACCTCAACCCCTTTGCTCAAGTAGGCTGCTACCGGCGCAAAGATGTCGCGGCCATGAAAAGTATTGCTCACTGGCTGGCGGAAATAATGTTCCGAGGTTATGTGATGGACTGCCAGGGCCTCCTCCCTTTCATAGATCAGGGAAAGGACGCCATTATCCGGAGCAACGAATGTGTGTTGTCCGGCCCGCGCAACAATGGGCCGCCGGGAACTACCAACTCCTGGGTCCACCACCACCAGGTGGATCGTATCCGGGGGGAAGTAGCTGTAGGCTTGGGAAATGGCCAGAGCGCCATCCAAAATGTCGAAAGACTGTACCGAATGAGTAATATCCACCAGTTCGACCCCCGGATGGATGCCTAGAATAACTCCTTTAATTACACCAACATAGGTCTCTATCAGGCCAAAATCCGAGGTCAGAGTTACGATTCGCTGTCCGGGCACGGGCGCTCCATGGCAGAAGGTACAGGGGGTGCCAGTCGAAGTCAAGCCAGCCCGATTTGGTCCAAAATCCAGACACTCCCGTTCCGGGAATCGTAAAATTTGAACAAAACTGGTCAAAAACGTTCCATTTCGGGAATACACTAACCAATTCTTGTGGGCTGGTCACCCAGGTTGCGTGGAAACGCTGGACAACGGGCCGATTGCCTGCAGGTTCCCGATTTGCGGAAGGGTTTGAATCAGGGTGCAAGGGTGAAACCGGAAATCGTCGAAATCCTGGCTTGTGCACTGCAACTTTTGCCGGAAGCCGTCCTGTTGACGGAGATTGAAGATGGTTCGGAGAGAATCATCTACCTGAACCAGGCCTTCACCGGACTGACTGGCTACTCAATCGATGACTTGAGGGAGCAGGCCTTGACGGCGTTGTGCGATCCGGAAACCGCGATCTCGCCCCAACCACAATCTCCCTCGAGCGGCCAGGGGCTGGCATGGGAGATTGTTCTTCGCCGAAAAGACGGTACCCATTTTCGCGACAGAATCGCCGCAAACCAATGCCGGATCGGAAGCAAGTTGTATTCCGTGCAGGTCCATGCGGATGTTACCCACCAAAGAGAGATTGAAAATCGATTCGTGCTTGCGCAAAAGCGCGAAGCGACCGGCCATCTGGTCAGCGGGTTGGCGCACGACTTCAACAACCTCCTCACCGCCATTCTGGTTTACTCGGGCTTGATGGCCCCCAAGTTGAAGAACGATGCCAAACTCGAACGCTACATGGATGAGATTCGAGGAGCGGCGGAGCAGGGCGCCCAGGTCGTGGCCGAACTGATGAACCTGGGACGTGAAGACGCAGCCGAGCCTGGGCTGGTCGACCTGGGTGAACTCGTGCGCCAGACCAGCGACCTGCTGAAACGCATCTTGGGCGAGGACATCCGGTTGAGCACCGCGGTCGGGCCAAACCTGCACAAGGTCCGGGTGCATGAAGGCCGAATCCAACAGGTGCTCTTGAACCTGGGCATCAATGCGAAAGATGCCATGCCCAGGGGCGGAGACCTCCTCATCCAGCTCTCCAACCAGAAGGCGCCAGCCGTGGGAAGCGATCCATCGCCCGGGAGCAGCTACGTCGTCATGGAGGTGAAAGACAGTGGAACCGGAATGGACGGCGTGACCTGCGCCAGCATCTTCAGGCCTTTTTTCAGCACCAAGGGCAAGGGGAAAGGGACCGGGCTCGGGTTATTTACTGCGCGTACGATTGTCGAACATTATCAGGGACGGATTTCTGTCGACAGCGAACCGGGGAAGGGGGCCACTTTCAAGATCGTGTTGCCGGCGGCATCCTCACCCGTGCCGCCCGTCAATAGCAAAGCTACGCTGTTGCTGGTGGAGGATGAAGAAGCGAGCCGTCGCTCTTTGGATGCGACGCTTTCGCTGCGTGGATACAAAGTGTTGCCCGCAGCGGACAGCAGTCAGGCACTGCAGGTGGCGCAAAGTTACTCCGGCGAGATTGCTCTGTTGCTCGCCAATATTCGAATGCCCGGCGCCGCGGGTGCAAAACTGGGAAAAGAGATTTTGAAAGTTCGTCCGGAAATTAAGTTGCTGTTCATGTGCGGACAAAACAACGGTTCGCACAGGTTTACCGGGGACGGAAGAGATTTCCTCAAGAAGCCGTTTACCCCATCGGTGTTGGTCCACAAGATTGAGGAAGTCCTCAACAGGCCCTCCAAGCAATGAAAGGCGGGCACGGAGACCAGAAATGTCAACTTCTACGCCGGAAACACCTCAAGAGGGAACACCACAATCGTCGCACTATCTATCGCTGCTGGTCGTAGACGACGAGCGATGGATCCGGGATTCGTGCAAAGAAATAGCCGAAGAGATGGGATTCAAAGTGTTCTGCGCAGACAGCGCCGGCGCTGCTGCTCGTCAGATGGAAAGCCATTCCATTGACGTAGTGCTCCTGGACATCAAAATGCCAGGGAGCGACGGGTTGGGGTTGCTGCTCAAAATCAAGCAGCAGCAGCCGGAAACAGAAGTCATCATGATTACCGGTCACGCCACTGTGGATTCAGTGCTCACCGCCATGAAGAGCGGAGCGTATGACTATCTGCGCAAGCCGTTCAATCTGGCTGATCTCAAGCGATTGCTGGAACGCGTCACAGATCATCTGCGTTTTTCCCTGGAGAACCGCATCACGCGCGAGCACCTCAAAAGCAATCCCGGTTATGCCGGAATGGTCGGACGCTCCTCCAAGATGGAGAAACTTTACCGGATCATCGGCAAGGTAGCGTCCAGCCGGCACCCCGTGTTGATCCGCGGCGAAAGCGGCACCGGAAAAGAAATGGTGGCGCGCGCAATTCACTTTACCGGACCGTTTCGCGACAAAACATTTATTCCCGTGGATTGCGGATCGTTATCGCCGGCGCTCATGGAGAGTGAGCTTTTTGGATATGTCAAAGGTGCATTCACAGGTGCGGTCCGGCCTAAGGAGGGGCTGCTCTCCCTTGCCAATGGCGGTACCATCTTCCTGGATGAGATTGGCGAGATGCCTATTGACCTGCAAGCCAAGCTGCTGCGGGTAATGCAGGAAAAAGAGATTCGTCCAGCCGGCAGCACCAGGCCCGCGCCCATTGATGTGCGCATTGTCGCGGCCACAAGTCGTGACCTGGAGGCTACCATCCAGCAAGGAACTTTCCGTCGCGATCTGTACTTTCGCTTGAATGTTGTAAGCCTTGAGCTGCCGCCGTTGCAGGATCGAAGAGAAGACATTCACTTGCTGGTCGATCACTTTCTGGACCGGCTGTCTCGCTCCACCGGCGTGCGGCGCTCCATCAGTACAGAGGCCATGAAGCTGTTGCTGGCGTACGATTGGCCGGGCAACGTGCGTGAACTGGAGAACAGCCTGGAACGAGCGGCCGCGATGAGCTCCAGCCAGTTGTTAAATGTAGATGATCTGCCGCCACAAGTCCGGAATTCAAATCTGCAAGTGGTGTCCATTGTCTCCGGCGCCAAAGCCAAAATCCTGACTTTGGCGGAAATGGAAAAGCAGGCCATTGTCGCCGCTTTGAATCAATTGGACGGAGACAAATTGATGACCGCAAGAATGCTGGGCATTGGTAAGACCACCCTGTATCGCAAACTCAAAGAATACGGAATTAATAATCGCTGGGCCATGGTTGAGAATGGACAGCGCGACACGGGGTGATCTCTCCGCATCTCGCGCCAAGGTCCGCATCCATCACTCAATGAGATCACGTCTCGAAAAACAAAGCAGGGACAACTCCGCGCGCGTGCGCTGCCTCTCACCATTAGATCTGTTGATCTTTCATGTTCTGTGGTGAGGGTGACTCAATATGCTTTGGACAATTTTCGCGATTCTGATTATTCTCTGGCTCCTGGGATGGGGGTTCCACGTTGCCGGGTCTTTGATCCATCTACTGCTTGTAATTGCCCTGGTGGTCGCGCTGATTAACCTGATTACCGGTCGCAGGACCATCGTTTAGCCCGTTGACGGATGCCGCGACTCCACACGGTGCGCTGGGCTTCAGTTAACAATCTGCAATTCGCTTTTATGCTGCGGTACGCGAACGCCAATGCAAGTCCGGGCGTTCGCATTCTCCGCGGCCTTGAAAGCGCCAATTTGCGCCACAGCAGACTAGAGCGGCTATTTGCGAAGCCGGCTTACATCTTGAAGCAGCTTCTCTGCCTTCTAACTGACGTTATCCAGACCAATGGATTCTTGAGATGGCAAGCACTGAAACCAAGGTATTGAACGGCTACGAGGCGGACCCGGCAGTTCAGCAGAGAGATTTGACTGACCGCATTGCCTCACTCGGAGATTGGTTCCACAACATTGATCTGAACGGCGTGCAGACTGCACCCAACCATTTTCTGGGTGACTACCCGGCAGTCAAGTGGAAATCGATTGCGTCAATGTTTCCACGGGACATGCGCGGCGCAACTGTCCTCGATCTGGGGTGCAACGGCGGTTTCTATTCCATCGAAATGAAAAAGAGGGGCGCCGACCGGGTCCTTGCTGTGGATGTGGACGATCGCTATCTGAATCAGGCGCGTTTCGCGGCAGCCACGTTGGGTTTCGACATCGAGTTTGAGAAGCGCTCGGTCTACGATACGGACCGCATTCCTGGCCAATTCGACTACGTGCTGTTCATGGGCGTCTTCTACCACCTGCGTTATCCGCTGTATGCGCTGGACAAAGTGATCAAGAAAGTCAAAGGCACGCTGATTTTTCAAACCATGATCCGCGGATCACTGAACAGTCCCATCTTGCAGGAGAACTATCACTTCTGGAACAAAGAAGTTTTCAATGATCCGGACTTCCCCTGCATGTACTTTATTGAGAAGCAATATGCGGGCGATCCCACCAACTGGTGGATTCCAAATCATGGAGCCATGGAGGCCATGTTGCGCAGCTCCGGGTTGGAGCTTGTGTCCCATCCCGAAGCTGAAACCTGGGCCTGCATTCCGGTCAATACGCAAAGAGACGGCAAGCACATTCTGGAGCGCGAACTAGCCGGTACGCTGTAGGTCTCCGCGGCTTTTCTGCAAGGTGAAAGCGAAATGGTCGAAGCGGTAATGTTGTGGAACGAACCCAACAACCTCTCTCATTGGGATTTTAAAGTTGATCCTGACTGGAAGATGTTTGCCGAGATGGTTATCCACGCCAGCCGTGCCATCCGCAGCGAGAATCCGGAATTGCCCATCGTCCTGGGCGGTATTTCTCCAATCGATCCGCACTTTATTGAACTGCTGGGCACTTACGGAGTGCTGGATGCCGTGAATGTGGTGGCTGTGCACGGCTTTCCGCTGGATTGGAACCACTGGCAGATCCATGAGTGGCCACGGAAGATTGATGAAATTCGTGCCGTGACTGGCAAGCCCATCTGGGTTTCCGAAGCGGGGGTCTCCTCGTTCGGCGCGGAAGAGGTCCAGACTTTTGGCCTCCAGCGTACGGCGGAGTTGTTGTTGCCAAGCGTGGACCGCGTTCACTGGTACAGCCTGATGGACCTGCCGGCAACCTGGACGGCGACCACGCGTCACAAAGAAGCCGAAGGAAGCTCTTATTACCGTCACTACTACATGGGATTGCTGCGAGAAGATGGTTCACCGAAAGCCGCAACGGAGTTTTTTCCCAAAGGCATGGGTATCTGCCAATGGTTTCACTTTGAGGACCACAGGCTTGAACACGCGGTGCAGTGGCTGAGAAAGTTGGAGGTCGAGTACGTGCGCACAGGTATCAGTTGGGCTGACTCGTTCCGTCCCAATGCCGAGGCATGGTTCGACGCACAAATGCAGGCCATGGATCCTTTTGCCACCACCTTGACCTTGTGTTTCACGCCTGAGCACCTGGGTATGGTTCCTCACTACACCAGTCCTCCCAGGCGTGTGGAGGACTTTGCTGAGTTTGCGCTTTGGGCGGTAAGGAGATACGCGCCCGCGGGTAAGTTGAGTTTGTCTCGAACGTAGTGCTTGGACCTTGTCTTGAACGCAATTTAAACCTTCCAACATCAACGGCGATTCCCGCATCTTTAGATAAAGATTGTCCTTACATTCCATGAAAATAGCGCTCATCTCTCCACCGTTCATTGCTGTGCCTCCTAAAAAGTATGGTGGAACAGAGCTTTTCATAGCGGAACTTGCCAGGGGCTTGAAAGAAAAGGGAGTAGAAGTAGTCTTGTATGCCAACGGGGCGTCAACTGTGCCGGTGGAGACGCGCTGGATCTTTGAGGCAGAAGACTGGCCGGTCGCGGGAGAGCTGGAAGCTACACTAAAAGGAACCACTCATTCTGCGTGGGCAGTGAAAGATGCGTCCGGTGAAGCAGATGTAATACATATGAATCACGCGCCTGGACTGAGCTTCTCGCTCTTTGTCTCGGTGCCATTTGTCTATACCGTTCACCATCCTCTAGAGCCGGCGTTTGCGGCTTTCTACAAAAATTTGCCGGATGTCAATTACGTCACCATCAGTGACTTCCAGCGCCGGCAGCTCTCCCTGCCTCGCTTGCGCACCATCCATCACGGCATTGACCTGAGCGAGGCTACTGTGCAGAAAGAAAACCGCTCTCACCTGGCATTCCTGGGACGCATCGCTCCGCCCAAGGGCACCCACCTGGCCATTGAGATCGCGAAGCAATCCGGCATTCCATTGAAAATTGCCGGCGAAATCCAGCCCATCTACAAGAGCTATTGGGAAGAAAAGGTGAAACCCCATGTAGATGGAAAATTCATTGAGTATGTTGGTGAGGTTGGAGGAGATAACAAGCGCGAGCTGCTGGGAAACGCCAAGGCCTTGCTTTTCCCCATTCAATGGAATGAACCATTCGGCCTGGTTCTGATTGAGGCCATGGCGTATGGTACTCCCATACTTGCACTGCCCGGCGGCTCGGTCGCGGAGATCGTGAAAGAAGGAGTCAGCGGTCATGTGCGCCGGTCCGTTACAGAATTAGCGCAGCTGGCAAGGAGCCTGAATCTTGGGCCTCACCAGGTTCGCGCCTACGCTGAAGAAAATTTTTCTACCAAGCGCATGGTTGACGATTACATCCAACTGTATTCGGAAATCATTTCTGAGAGGCCAGGCAGGGTCAAACCGGAGCGCGTTGTAGCATAAAGCGGAGGGACCTGATTTTTGAGCGCAAAACTGATCGTTCCGTCGCATGACCTGGTAGAGATTCCGCCGCCATATCCAGAGCCGCGGGTTGCTTACCAGAATGCGGAGCCGCGCAAAGTCAACAATCTTACCCTGATCGATGGGAAAACCTTTCTTTCCACTACTTTTTCCGGTGACATCATGCCTCCGGGAGCGCCGGACGTGGGATTTTTCCACGATGACACTCGCTTTCTCAGCCGTCTGGAATTGCGCGTGGGCGGCTATCGCACCGTGGTCCTTTCGTCCAGCTCGGAGCAGACGTTTGCCTCGCAAATCGAGCTTACGACCGGAAAAAACACACTGCGGGATAGCTACGAGATTCCCGAGAACACCGTCCACATTCGCAGGGAACAGCTGTTGGGTGCAAACACTCTTTATGACCACCTGACCTTTGAGAATTTCAACTTCACTGAACTGGAACTGGTGATTGAACTGGTCTACGAAGCCGACTTTATGGATGTTTTCCAGGTCCGCGGTGTGGTGCGGGACCACCACGGCCATTATTACCAGCCAGTAGCACATCGCGATTGCCTGGTTTTTCACTATCGCGGCCTCGACGGAATTGCCCGGGAAACACTAATCCATCTTTCTCCCAATCCGGAGCAGATAATCGGTACTACGGCACTGTGGAGAGTAAAACTGCCGCC
>DATDGH010000943.1:0-9996 GCA_036522215.1 Candidatus Angelobacter sp.
AATCTCCCACTGATCGTCGGTCAGGTCCATTTTCGGGTTGGCGGAAGAACTGGCTCAGAGCTACTCCTTTATTTGCACGTTATCTATCGTAGAATCAATATGTTTCCGCTAGTCACCATTTATGAGATAGGTTCTAATTACTGCTTACTGCTTTACCTCCACCTTTGTTCCTGGAGTAAGCCGAAGCTGTCCGTCTGTCACAACTCTTTGTCCAGGTTCCAGTCCAGAGGCAATCACAGTGGAATCGCCCACAGTCCAGCCCACCTTCACCTGCTGTGGTTGCGCGGTCAAATCCGGATTGACAAGGTAGACGTAGGTGCCATTTTGTCCGGTCTGGAGAGCGGCGCTGGGGATGACTACGGCATTGGGCTGGCTGGTCAGAGTGAGCGCCACATCTACAAATTGTCCCGGCCAGAGCGCCCGCTCCTGATTGGCAAATGTCGCCTTCAGCTTGATGGTCCCGGTACTGAGATCAACGGCGTTATCAATGAAGGTAAGTTTTCCTTCAAACCTCTGGCCGCTTCCTTGTTGAGCGGCTTCCACCCGCAACGTCTTTGTTCCCGTATATTTTTTCACGTCGGCAAGCTGCTGCTCGGGAACGGCGAAGCTCACATAAATCGGTTCGATCTGGTTGATGGTCACCAGGATGGGCACGTCGTTGGCCTTTACCATGTTGCCTTCTTTGGCTCCAACGCTGCCGGTGCGTCCATTGATGGGCGCATAGATGGATGTGTATTCGAGGTTGATTTTCGTGGTTTCCACCGCCGCCCTGTCGGCGGCGACGCTCGCTTCCAAAGCATTGAAGGTGGCCTGTGCGGCGTCCATCTGCTGCTTCGACACGACACCGGCGCGTCCAAGCCCTTCATAACGCTGGGCATCCAGTTTGGCATTCAAGGCCTGTGCCTGGTCTTTGGCCAGAGTGGCTTCCGCCTGGCGTAAAGCCGCTTCAAAGGGAGCACGATCTATGGTGAACAGGAGCTGTCCTTTTTTTACGAAATCGCCTTCTTTGAAGTGGACCTGCATCAGTTGTCCGGAAATCTGCGGCTTGATGATTACGCTGGAAATGGCTTCCACGTTGCCGATGGCCTGCAACTGAACCGGCATGGTGCGCGATTCCACAGTGGCCACTTTCACCGGCGCTCCCGGCGCCGGCTGGAGTTTCGCAGCCTGCAGTGAATCCCGGCTGGAACATCCAGCAAACACGATAATGCCCGACAAGAAAATGGTGGGCATAAAGATGGAAGACAGTTTTTTCATTTTGCGGTCTTTTTTCCTTGAAATCGAAGCCAGTATTGTGTGGCCCGCTGTACCGTCCCGCCTTTAGTTCGGTTGGCTGCATTGCTGCCGGCCGGATCGAGGCCATGGTTGCGGTTACATCTTCAGGAACAGTTTTCTTGGTACTTTATCAGAATTGACGGAGGCTGGCCTGTTGAGATAGCGGCCATGGAGGTTAAGTTACGTGAAGAGCGATCCGTCCCTGATCGCGGATTGCTGAGTGGCGCCGGAAGAGGAGACTCCGGCGGTTGCCAACCTGCAAGGAGAGCCTGTCATCCATCTATGAGAGTCTGTCTATGCCATTTCGTCCTGGGCAATCGGCGCCGGAATCGGGAGCGTACTGGGTACGTCACTACCAGCACCGTTTGCCCCAGCTTATCCAAATGAAGGCCGGCGATGTATTTCCCCGTTGCAAGAAGTGCGGCGGAAGAGTGACGTTCGAAAAAGCTGACACCAAGGACAAAGGCAGGGTGCAAGACCGTGATCTGGCAGCTTAAAGGTAGCAGTTAGGTCGAGTGTGGTCAGGGTTTAGATTTACTGCTGACAGGGTGAAGGCGAGCTTCTTTTTTCTTCTTGTGATCAACTTTCTTGATGCCAAGAGCGATATCGGCGAGTTCAAGGAACCTGGCGCCGGTGCTTGAACTTATGTTCCCCTGGGTATCCCAGGCGCGGTTTCCGTCGATTCCCCGCACGTTTCGCCGGGGATTAATCCAGAGATCTCTGATCTGGTCCTTGTTCATAAACAACCCTGATTTGAGTACCTGTCTCTTCGCCCGGGGGAGGGTGAGCGATTTGGCTTTAGTGCAATTCTACTCTCACCAGCAGCTACTTGGGAATATTGCCGGGTTGTGGCCGAAGTTGGCGTTCCGCTTCACCGAGCAGACTAGTTCAGGAATTCGAAGCCCAGGAAAAGCACATTCGAGATCAACATTCCGGTGGTAGCGAAGCCCAGCCACACATTTTCCCAGCGGCTGTTGGTGGTTCGCATAAGACGGCTGTTATTCGAGATGAAGAGAATATAAATGAAGATGGGCACCAGTACGATGCCGGCCAGAATCTGCGACCAGTACAGCACTTTGACCGTGTTGATTCCGAACATATCGATAGAGACCGCGAGAAAGACTGTCACCGAGATCATGACGTAAAACGAGCGCGCGTCCCAGGGCACGAAGGCCAGTCCGGATTTCCAGCCAAAGGCTTCCGCTATGCTGAAACAGAGCGAAGCAACGAGGATGGGAAGGGCAATCAGCCCTGAGCCGATAATACCCAGGGAAAAAAGCACTGGTCCAATGTGGCCAAAGACATCCAGGGCCTGCGAAGCCGTGCGGGTGCTCATGCTTGAAGGGTCGGCAACGTGCAGATGCGAGGCCGCAATCATGGCGCAGAGCGAAATGAGGCAGGCAACAAATGTTCCTGCGTGGGATTCGCTGACGTGGGCCTGGGCAACGCTTTTGGGTAAACCGCGGCGGGAGCTGGTTTGCCACACAATTACATCGGGTGTAAGCAAGGACCCGAAAACCGCTACTACGCCCATCATGTAGCCCGAATTCAGTGGCATTCTGGGCAGCAAAATTCCCTTACCGAGTTCGCTGAAAGAACTGGTCAAGTGAAATGCGGCCACTACATAAGCAATCAGGATCAGGGTAATGGCGCCTAAGACTTTGATGGTGTTGCGGTAGTTTCCAACAATCAGCACATACCACACGGAGAATCCGATAGCGGCCAGAAAGTAGACCCTGGGAACGGCGGCGATCAAAGAGAAGCCGTCGCCGACTGCCACAATGTCCCCGACAATCATAGTCAGATTCACAGCCACAACCAGCACAGCGAGGGTAATTGCGGTTTTTTTGCCGTAGTGTTCACGGACCAACTGAATCAGGCCTTTGCCTGTCTGCTGACCGATGCGCGTGGAAACAGCAAAGACGCTGAAGAGCACCGGGATGCTCAGGAGGACCACCCAGCCGAGGGAATAGCCGAAGCTGGCGCCAGCGACGGTGGCGGTGAGAACCGCGGCCGGATCCAGGTCAGCAGCTCCGGCGATCACTCCCGGCAACATTCGTGCTGCTTTGTCTATCAGAGTTTGTTTAGGCTGGGGAGGTATTGGCTGAGGAGCGGCCTGGATACGGAGCGTCTGCATCTCTGAAGTTAGAAGCAGCAGACACTCGCGGGGTTTTGAGAGGAAAAATTGAAGACCCGAACGAACCTGCGTCAGGCGTATACCAGTCAGTACACATTTTGCAAAAAGACCCAGGCTTTATCCGTAACATCCGTGCAAGCAGCTGGCAACTCAGGACTTAGTTGTTTTTTGAGGGCCCTTTTTTCAAAACTGCCAAGGCGTCGCGGCCCTGGCAGCTTTGAATTCGGTCAAATTATGGATTACACGTTCAGAAATGGAAGCCCAGTTCCGCCGTATAGGTACGCGGCGTTACGTAGTGCGTCCCGCTGAAGGTGGAGAAAAAGTTGTACAACGCCACCTTGTTGGTCAGGTTAATGACGGTGAAGCGGAGACTCCATCTGTAGTGGTCACTGCGGAACAAGTTGTCATCACCCAGGCTGGCATCAAACAGGTTTCTTGGAGCGATGCGCTGGGGATTGTGGTCGTCATTTTCCGCTCCCACGGCCGGGATTTTGACAAAGATGGATCCGAGACCTGCTGCATCGCAGGTGGCCAGCGCCGGCCCAGTGGGGCTGGGAGCGGCGAGCTTGCCATCGCAGGTAAGCCCGGACTGAAATTCCTGATCGGCGGTCAGGGGCAATCCAGTGAGGTTGTTTACTAAAGCCACCTGGCCAGCAGGAATGTTCGCTCCTCCTCCGTCGGCGATAGAGGTTGAAGCGAAGCAGGTTGCGGTGGGCGCGGAGCAGGGTATGGCGCCCGCCACCAGGCCGCTGTCATACCGCCAGTTAAATGCCAGCCACGGGCCACGCTTCCCAAACTGATACTGGAGGTGAGTTGACTGATTAAATTTTTCGTCGTGATCGATGCGGAAGACGCCCGGCGCAGGCAAAAAGGTTACACCGGCAACCTGCGGAGGAAAGAAGCGCGCGGCAACGCTCGACATCACAAAGAGCGCGGTAAAGCCGTGGAAGTTAGGGACATTCGCGCGGAGGGCGTATCCAGGGATCTTGGAATTATGCCATTCGATGGGAAAGGCGACGGGGGTTGCGGCCACTACGCCAAAATCGTAGCCACCGTGGGTATACTTCCAAATATACTCGCCATCCACAACCAGGTATTTCCCGAATGCCTGCTGAAAGCCGGCATGGAACTCATTGCGCCAGCCGGGAGTAATCGACCCCAGCGCACAGCCGACATTCGGCGGGGGCACCAGGGCAGCGATCACCGGGTCACTACATCCGGTGCTGGAGATGATCAGATTCTCGTTGAAAGGGGATTCCAGGGTCCGCGCGTAAGAAACACGAAGTACGCTGCTCGTCTTTTTAATGTTGTAGGCAATGCCGGCCCGGGGCTCGGCCTGGCTTCCGCTGCTAAGCCCGTTATATATATCGCCACGAATTCCCAGATTGAAGGACCAATTTCCTTTGCTGATCGTGTCCTGAACGTAGAGTCCGGTTTCCTTCACGTCCGTGTGGCCGCGGAAGGTGAATGGACTTCCTCCACGGGTTAAGTCGAAAGGAGCAAGAGTAGTACACGGGGGACCAGTGGGATTGCCGGTCACCGGATCCAGACACGAGGTCCCCGGTATGGGCGCACCGGTGACAGGATTCAGTTGGTTGAACAGAGCCAAGAATCCGGGATCTACGGTGCCGAGCTGGTCAGCTTCGGAAAGAAACGTATGCTCGTAGGTAACTCCCGCTTTGATATTGTGGATGCCTTTCTGGTAGGAGATGTCCGACCGGAGTCCGGCGTTCAAAAGAGACCGGCCCTGCCTGATGGTCTGCGCATCCAAAGCGGGAGAGAAGTCAGCGAAGGGATCGGCACTGGGGTAGAAGTGGTACTGGTCTTTGCGAACGAAAGCACCCAACGTAAACACCGCGTTGGAGCCGATCAGGTGGGTCCAGTTGGGCGCGATGTTGAAGGTCACGATCTGCGAGCGTTGATCCGTGGGGCCGAGGGGATTGCCATTCAGAGGATTGATAGCAACGCCCGAGCCGTTGCAGATAAACCCTGCGCTGCAGGTATGCAATTGCTGATCGAAGGTATTGGGGTTTTGAAACCAGGAACGGGTAAAGCCCATATTCAGATGGACGGAATCGTTTTGGTTGAACTGGTAGTCTACCCGGTCGAACAGGTTCTCTTCATTACCCTTGTCATGCACCGCAGTGAACTCTGGCGAATCCAGGAAGCGGCCGGTGTTCAAGCCGTTGGCGGAGATGAAGTTCCCCCATTTCTGGTTCCCGTATGCCATGTTGAAGCCGGCCGTGCTGGAACCGAACGAACCGTAGGACGCGGTCAGGGCACCATGCGGAGTGGTAACACCCAGCCCCGATTGGGTGGTGACTTTGATCACCAAACTGGTCTTTCCACCAAACTCCGCCGGCGGCGCGCCGGAAATTACTTCCAGGGACTGGATGGAATCAATTGGAATCTGATTAGAGAAGGTCTTGCTTTGCTGGTCTGTGATGGGCTGGCCATCCAGGGAAAACGAGTTCTCGGCGTGGTCGCCAAGCCCGTGGAAAAGCCCGTTCGAATCGGCAGCCACCCCGGGCGTCGCCTGCGTCACCAGCGCACTCACTGAGGAACTCGCGCTTTCAAGAGGCATCTTCTCGAACAAGTTCTTATCCACATCGGTGTGAAAAGTAGGCTCAACTTCCAGCAGATCTTTCGAGTCTGCTTCTACGGTGACCGTGGTTGACGAGCCGCCAACGGTGAGGGTTGCGTCAGCGGTAACGGGAACGCCGGAACGCACCTCTACATCCTGAGTGAAGGGTGCGAACCCCTTGGCCGTGATTCCCATGTGGTAGGGATTGAAGGGGACGTTGGAAAACTTGTAATCTCCTGTGGTTCCGCTGGTGGTCTCCTGGTGGAACTTGCTAACAAGATTGGTTATTTCCACCCTGGCACCCGGAACTACCGCGCCAGAAGAGTCTTTTACTACGCCTTGAATGGCGCCTGCATTACCTTGCGCGTGTGCGTTGTATCCGAGAACAAATACTCCTAAGAACAATAAAGCCAAAAACAGCAGAATACCTTTTAAAGAAATGCGCATTATCCCTCCAAATGGATAGCAGCCTAGGTGTTTATTCGATTGGGTGTAAAACAGGAGTTGCTAGGCCAGAGGAGGAGGTCGCGACAAAAGCGCGAATGAGGTGGCTACCGACTGGCGATGAGGAACAATGCTTGCGGCCAGAAAAGCAGTGGTTTGCAGCGAAAAATCAAGGTGCACCGAATGGGCCAGCGGGACCACCGAGTGCAGTGCGGGACAGATAGGACAATGCTTGGCCGTGCCCGCCAATTGGTCCACGTGAAAATGCAGGACCTGGGCCGTGGCGGCTACAGACACCAGCGCGAGGCAGAGAACTACCAGCCATGGGGCCGCTCGGCCTGAACGCGCTTGCTTGTGCCACATTACTTGCATTTAAACTCAGTTCTTACTTAGACGGGGCTTCGGCCTGGATGTCACGCTTCAGCTCCGTAGGGATCATTCTCGCATGAGTGCTCCGAAGTCCCCAAAACACTTTGGTGTAAGGTCCACAGGAACCGCTTCAACACCGCCCAAAACCATGGCAAAGAACTTCTGCATCATAGCAAAACCCAGTTTTTGGCTGCAATTCGGCTCACGCGAGACAGCTTGGAAGACTGCAGGGAATCCCTCTCTGCGCTCGGGATAAACTCCAAAAGCAAAAGCTAAGCCTGTGCCAATCTGGTTACGCGTTCTGCAAGTTCCTGAGGCACGCCTGCGGGAACTTCCAGCCACGCGTCCGCATCTTCGACTGCAATCGGCTGGTGCGCCTGGTGCAACTCGAGAATTTTGGCGGAAGAACTATACTGGCGAATCAGAGAGGCCAGGTGTCGCTTGCTGTTTGAGGAAACGGTTTGACCGATCACGGCCACATCAATGGCGCGCTCTTTGCAAGCAGCGATTACGGTAGGCTGATCTCTCGCGGTGATGACGATGTGGCCGGCCCGCTCAAGAATCAGCTTGCGGGTTTGGAGCAACCCTTCGTCGACACCGGTACAAAGGACTGTGGCCACAACAGCGCCCCTCGCTATAGGTTATTTTTTCGTAATTGTAGACTCTTGGGAGAGTTGTGGCAAAACGCCATAGTGCGCCATTGGGCTCGAGCTGAGAGCGCAGTCCATAAAGATAGCTGACTGCTGCCGCCCATTTTGGGCACGTAAGGCAATCGGGTCATCGGGTCACCACCACTCACCACGCGCAAAACCGGCGCGTCGGGGGACCCCGGTCATCGGAGGAAGAAGCTCGCTGCCATTCCCGGCTGCTCCGCTCGAGGTAAACTTAAAAAAGCACAATTGCTGAATTCTCACACTCTTCCCATCACCACTGAGAACCAACGTTTGGAATCGGTCCAGCTCTTTTCCAGGCGAAAGCCGCCCTTGCGCATCATGTTGGCGATCGATCTGGCGGTGAATTTGTAACTGTTCTCGGTGTGAATGCGCTCGCCGGCCTTGAACTCAAAGCTTTTTTCCAGGTCGCGGATCCAGACTTTCTGGTCTCGCAGGCTTTCCAGATGCATTTCGATGCGCGACATTTTGCGGTTCCAGAAGGCAACATGCCGAAAGGCATCGAGATCGAAGTGGCCGCCCAGTTCGCGGTTGATGCGCAATAGGACATTCTTGTTGAACTGCGCGGTTACTCCCTGCGCGTCGTTATACGCAGCATGGAGAAGGCCGGCGGGCTTGGCCATGTCGAATCCCACCAGCACAGCATCACCCGAAGCGAGGGAATTGTGCACCCGAGCCAGAAACTGTTCGGCCTCGTCCGGCTCAAAGTTTCCGATGGTGGAGCCGATAAAAAGCACCAGCTTGCGACCGGGGACATCCAGCAGCGGCAGGTGCCTGGAATAGTCGGCGACAAGAGGATGCACACGCAGATTACGGATGTGCCCATTCAGGGAGGAAACTGCCGCCTTCAGAGCCGAGCTTGAGACGTCCACGGGATAAAAGCCAACCAGCAGTTGTCTTCGTGCCAGGGTTTCCACCAGAATTCGGGTTTTGCTGGCACTGCCTGCACCCAACTCGATCAAGGTCAGGTTGCTTCCCGCCTGCTCCACAATCGGGCCGGCGTACTCCTGGAAGATAGCGCGTTCGGTGCGCGTGAGGTAGTACTCCGGCAGTTGCGTGATGGCTTCGAACAGGCGCGAGCCGTGAGCATCGTAAAACAATTTGGGAGGAAGCTTTCTGGGGCAGGCGCTCAGGCCTTCAAGAACTTCTTCCGCCACAGGAGCATAGACAACTGCCGGAATTTTAGAAGTTATCATCTGCCAGCCTGATGCCGGAGAACTGCCAGCGAGTCTCCGGCGTGAAAAAGTTACGGTAGGTTGCGCGCATATGGGAAGCCGGGGTTGCACAGGAGCCCCCACGCAATACCATCTGGTTGCACATAAATTTTCCGTTGTACTCACCCAGCGCGCCCTTCGCCGGCCGGAATCCCGGGTACGACAAGTAGGCGCTTGCCGTCCACTCCCACACGTCACCAAAGATCTGCGCGGGCTGCTGCTCATCCGTTGCGGCCATGGTGACCGGATGGAAGAGACCATTTTCCAGCAGATTGCCGTGCACCGGCACACGCAAGGCCGCTACTTCCCACTCAAACTCGCTGGGAAGACGGGCGCCAGCCCAACGGGCAAACGCATCGGCTTCGTAGTAACTCACGTGGCAAACCGGCTCGTGCTCATTGATCTTGCGCATTCCGCTACAGGTAAACTGCCGCCAGTCCTGGTCCGATTTCTCCCAATAAAGCGGGGCCGTCCAGCCATGCGTCTTTAACGCATTCCAGCCGTCTGCGAGCCACAATTCCGGACGGCTGTATCCGCGGTCTTCCATGAAGGCGAGATACTCACCGCAGGTGACCAGCCTGGTGGCAAAGCGGAACGGCTGCACATAGACCTTGTGGCGTGGGGCTTCATTGTCAAAGTGAAAATTCTCCTCACTGGCGCCGATCTCGTAGATTCCCTCTTCATAAGTCTGGGGCTTTTGCGGTGGCGCATCTCCATTGCCGATGGGAAGAGTTGAGGTCTTCTGATACGCGGGATGCAGAGGATTGACCGAGAAGGCGTGCTTGATGTCTGTTATGAGCAATTCCTGATGTTGTTGCTCATGATTGGCGCCCAGCTCAACCAGTCGCAGGACCTCTTCGGCCAGCTCTCCGGAATCGAGCAGCTTGTGCATGTGCTCATCCGTATGGCGGCGGTATTTCTGTATTTCATCCAGGCTGGGACGGGAAAAAGTGTTGCGCAGCGACTTCTCCGGCTGCGGCCCTACGGCGTTGTAGTAAGAGTTGAACAGAGCGCGGAACTGGGGATGGAAGGTCCGGTAATTCTTTAAATGTTGCGACAAAAGAAAGGTTTCGAAGAACCAACTGGTATGGGCCAGATGCCATTTGGTGGGGCTGGCCTCCGGACAGGATTGAACCATCTGGTCCTCAGCGCTGAGCGACGCAGCCAGCAAGTCCGTCTGGCGGCGGACGGATTTGTAAAGCTCCAGCAGCCTCGCTGAACCTCCCTGCCCTTCCTGAGCAGCAGAACGAAAGGTAAGCACCGATTTCAGTGAAGCCATAGGGGTATCTTTACCTGGGCCCC
>DATDGH010000944.1:0-8709 GCA_036522215.1 Candidatus Angelobacter sp.
CACGTCCAGCTTTTCCTCGACCGTGGCAAACGTCAGGCCTGCCAGTTTCTTGCGGTCAGGCGCAGGCGTCGCCAGGCTCACCGCAATCAGCACCACGGAGCAGACTACGAACATGAAGACTGCGTAATGCAGAAAATTCATGTTGACCAGCCACGATGCCAATCCGGCGGTGAAATAGTGTCCACCGGCTGCGCGGTCTTTTAGTTCCATGAGAAAGCGGACAGTGCCAAGCCCGAAACCGGTCAGCAGTGAAGTGATCGCTCCCGCGCCATTCAATCGCGGCCAGAGAATGCCGAGAATAAAACAAGCGGCAATAGGAGGACTGATGTAAGCCTGAACGCTTTGCAGATAAATATAAAGCTGGCTGCTGATCAGGTGAATGAACGGCACCCAGAGCAGGCCAAGAACCACCATCGCTCCGGTTGCGATCCGTCCAAAATTCACCAGATTCCTTTCGGAAGCGTTGGGGCGAAACTTTTTGTAGAAATCCAGTGTCACCAGCGTAGATGCTGAGTTGAATACAGCACTCATTGCCCCCATGAGCGCGGCCAGCAAAGCGGCAATCATTAATCCCACCAGCCCGCTCGGCAATAGATTTACGATCATGGTGGGATAGGCGATATCGCCATTCAGGACCTGGCCGTTTGCTCCGAATTGAAAAAGATCGTGGTACAGCGCCACTGCGATCAGTCCGGGCAAAACCAGAATGAATACGGGCAGGATCTTCAGGAATCCGGCGAAGATGGTGGCCGCCTTGGCATGGCCTTCGCTTCGGGCGGAAAGCACCCGCTGCACCATCACCTGGTCGGTGCACCAATACCAGATTCCCAGAATGGGCGCTCCAAAAAATATTCCTGTCCAGGGAAAAGCTGAATCGCTGGCCGGCTTGATCATGTGGAAGTAGTCCGCCGGCAGCGCCGCGCGCAACGCCGAGAATCCCCCAACTGCATTCATTCCCAGCACCGTCAGCACGATGGCGCCCACAACCAGAATGAGCGTCTGCACCAGGTCGGTATAAATCACCGCTGCCAGCCCACCCGCAATGGTGTAGATTCCCGTTGCCACCACCAGAATGATGGCCGCTGTCATCGGACTCCATCCCACTACGCGCTCCAGCACCACGGCT
Organism: Candidatus Angelobacter sp.; assembly: GCA_036522215.1. GTDB lineage: Bacteria > Acidobacteriota > Terriglobia > Terriglobales > Acidobacteriaceae > Angelobacter. The sequence continues at coordinate 1,127 of DATDGH010000944.1, forward strand.
GCCGCATACAGGTGAACGGAAATCTTGGTGAAAACGTAGGCGATCACTGAGATGCTGGCCAGATAGGTTGCGCAGGAGCGGTTGAAACGGCGCTCCAGAAACTCCGGCATGGTGAAAACGTTGGAGCGCAGGTAGAACGGCACGAACACCCAGCCCAGGATCAACAACATGAAGCAGGCCAGCCACTCAAAGTGTCCAACAGCCAGCCCGGATGATGCGCCCGAGCCTGCAAGCCCTATGAAGTGTTCCGTGGAAATATTGGAGACAAATAACGATGCGCCGATGGCAAACCATCCCACGTTGCGGCTGGCCAGAAAATAATCTGCCGAAGTGCGTTCTTTAAGCGAAAAATAAAACCCAATGGCGAACACCACGCAGAAATACAGTCCAATGATGAAAAGATCGGCGGTGGAAAGGATCTTGTGGGTAAGGTGAGGACTCATGGTTTTAGTTTAAGCAGGCGAAGCATACGGGAGTGCAGGAATCGTTGTCAATGAAACAAAGCCAGGAGAACAACCGTCTATACTGTTTTAGCTAATAATGTGCCAAGAAGATTTTTATCAGGGCACGAGTTCACAGGTGCCGAGGGCGGCTGTACACGTGGTACAGACCACGCCTCTGGAGTTTCTACGTTTCCGGGACTCTGCCGGAGCGGCGTGGAAGAGCACGGATTCATCCGTGCGTGTCGGTGCCTAAGATACCCCGGCTTTAGCCGCTGCGGGCAGGTCGAGTTCGAATCGTGGATTGGCGCTCGAATAGGCATAATCTTTGGCCACGATACTCATACATGGTGTCGATAAACAACCGTCTAGTGAAAGCCGGCGAGTTCCATCGCCTTCTGCATTTCCGCATTTTTCATGAAAGTCTTCCACACCAACCCTGTGCGCGCGTTCTCTGCCATGAGCATGGAAATTCCCACATCGATGCCGATCACATCGGGATTCACCCAATTCGTCAATGGATTGAATGCATCCACAAAGCCGTATCGTCCCCACGCGGCCGGGTAGTGCTCGCAAATGGCGCGCAGCACCTTGAGCGTGTCGCTGGAGACAAAGGGCAGGCTGCCGGCGGCCGCCGCAGGCACCACTGTGCCGTCAATGGGGCCGTCCGCCGGCGGTCCTCCCCAGGCAACATAGCCGTGGACCGAGTCGGACGCCGTGATTCCCCACAGGTTCTCGCTATAGTCCGGAAATTGGCCGGCCAGCGAAAGGCAGAATAGCTTGTGCGCCTGCGTCGCCTTCACCGAATTTTCAAAGTAGTTGGCGTAGGCGTCACGCTTATGGCGAAAATCAAACCAGGCTTGCGAGTACTGATGGATAAACAGCGGCGCCGCCCCGGAGATATAACTGATCCCTTGGTATTGCATCGTGGGCCGCGACCACGCCTTCCAACTGCTGGCCGGAATCGGGTTCGTGGGCGACCCCATGGCCAGCAGGTAAAGCATCATCAGTTCGTTATACCTGTCCCATCTCGCTTGCGTGAAACCGTTCTCTGGTTTCCAGGCCATGGCGAATGTAGCGCCGCCATTGAGCATCCACGGCCAATTCACGCGTTCGTAAATCTTCGTGGCCAGCGAAGTAATCTGCGCGTCTTGAAAGTACTTGCGCGCAGTGAGCACGCCGCACAGCAGGATCGATGTGTCTATGGAAGAGAGTTCGGAGTTGGGAGCGCGGACACCATTGTTCACGTTGATGAAGTGGTAAAAGAATCCATTCACTGTCAGCGGCTTGGAGTCGAGTAGAAACTCCAGCGTCGAGCGGACGCGGGCTTTTATGTCAGCCCTGGACGCGTACCCTCGATGCGCGGCGATGCACAGCGCCGTCAAACCAAAACCGGTAGACGCGACGCTGGCCAGCGTGCGGGTATCGCCGCCGTTCACCAAAGCTCGATCCTTGATTAAGCCAGTGTTGGGATTCGCCTCATTCCAGAAGAACTGGAACGCAGCCCGCTCCATCTCGTCCAGAAGCTGATCGTCGGTGCCATGGTAGCCGCTCTGCTGCGGCAGCATCCCCAGCAGGGGACAAGCGATGGCAGCTTTCCCACCCAGCTTCAGGATCTGACGGCGAGTGAAGTGCCCGGTGTGCATCGTCCTAACCCAGTTGCTTCGTTTCCCTGCCTTGTGACTCTTTTCTAAGTCATTCAAAATCAATGCTGCCTTACCTGCACAAACGACGATGGTGCGACTCCGGTTTTCCGATCACGGCGATCACCCGATCACCCGATCACGCGCGATCACCCGATTGCTGCCGCCGGTAAAATCCCTGCCGCAGAGTCACAGCTTGTTCAATCCGGTCTACCCGTGGCGAGGCCGTGATGTACTACCCGAAGGCCGTGGAGCGCCAGCATCACCAGCGTGGCCAGCAGCGGCACCCCCAGCCCAATCCTCAGACTTCCGGAGCGCGCAGCGGTGAGTCCTACCAGCCAGGGAAGGATGCCTCCGCCAAGCCCCGCAAGGGCAAACATGGGGCCGGCGGCGCGCGTTGCCAGCGGGCCGAAAGCCGACAGCAAGGCCACATTAATGGGAAATACTGAAGACAGCCCAAAGCCGGCGACGATGCTTCCCACCCCGATTACCGTTACCGAAGGCGCCGACAAAAGAACCACAATCCCAATGGTTGCCACCACCAGATCCAGAAGAACGAGTTTCTTTTGCGGTACCCAGCGCAGAAAAAACGGCGCCAGCCCTCGGCCCAGAACCAGCGAGCCCCAGAATAGCGAGGGAGTGAAGAGCCACATGTAAGCGTCGGAGGGACCGGTACGCTTGGCATGGGAAGCCACCCATCCGCCCAGCGCCGTCTCCGTTCCCACGTAAAGAAAGAACAGTAAGCCCAGCACGCACGCAAACATCTTGCTCCACGCAGCCGGGCTTGCGGTCAGAGGAGTCTCATTCGCTGATTGTGGAGGCGTGAAGGGCACCATGGCGACACAGAGAGCGGTGAACGCCAGAGTTGCCGCCAAACCTGTCAGGCAACTCCATATGCTCTGTGTCTGATTGGCAAAGGCAATAAAGAACGGACATATCACCGCGCCAAGTCCCCAGGTGAAGTTGAGCACACTGAGGGCGGAAGCGCGGCGCTCAGGATTCCAATCTGAGACCAACAGGTTGCTTACGGGAATGGTCACACCCTGGCCGAAGCCGTAGCAGGCAACACTCATCAACCCCAGAGAGTTCACACCCAGCCCCAATCCTCCGATACCTGCCGCCATCAGGAGATAACCGGCACTCAGGGTCAGGCGATGACCCCATTTGGGCAAAAGCCAACTGACCAGGACAACTCCAAGGATTGAGGTCAGGAACTGCGCTGTGAACAGCCGCCCTGCCTGAACGTCAGTGAGCGACCATTGAGACGAAAGCGTGGGCAGGACCGGCCCGAGCAGAGTAACCACCACACCATTCAGAACGAAGCCGCCATAGACGGCTATCGCAATTCCCATCTCGGAGCGTCTGGCTGATCTTTCCACAAGAGAGGTGGCCACGGCTTATTTTCCAGCAGCGGGGCCGGTAGTGCCACGCACCACCAGTTCGGGTTGGATAGTGATTGGGCTGGCGACGGAGTCGCTGCTGCCGATCCGGCGAAGCAGTACCTCCGCCGCGGTCTGGCCCATCTTACGCAGCGGCTGCCGCACCGTGGTCAGTGGCGGATTCTGGAATGCCGCGCTTTGAATGTCGTCAAAGCCAACCACAGAAACGTCCTCGGGCACGCGCAACCCGGCTTCTCGAAGCGCCTTGATCGCGCCCATGGCAGAGATATCGTTGAAAGCAAACAAGGCAGTGAAGCGCTCCCTGGCCGCCAGCAGCTTACGCATCACCCCGCTTCCCACCTCAGGAGAGGGCGAATCCTCTTCCAACTGTCCCGTCAGCCTGGGGTTCACATGCACTCCTTTTTTTCGCGCTGCGTCACAGATCGCCTTCCAGCGTGTCTCTGTGTCCGAACTGAAGACCTGGCCTTTGATAAACGCAATGCTGCGGTGCCCCAGTTCCACCAGATGTTGCAACGCGAGATCTGCAGCCTTCTGGTGGTCCAGCGTAATATTGGTGATGCCCTTGATTTCACGATGGCCGGAGACCGTAACCACCGGGATTGGCAAATCGTGGTCGAAGAGAGTGTCCACGGCAATCAGGCCCTCGACGGACCGCTCCAATAGCAGCATCGGGTATTCATCAATCAGGTCCGGCTTGTGGCGGTGGCTGGCGACAAAATAAAAATAACCTTCCTGCAGCAGATGGTCCTCGATCCCGCTCATCACCAGCGCAGCATAGCCTTCGCTCACCTCCGGCACCATGACTCCAATGGTAAAGCTGCGCTGCTTGCGCAACGAGCGAGCCATAAAGTTAGGACGGTAGTTGAGTTTGTGCGCCGCAGCGAAGATGAGTTCCTTGGTTCCCTGGGGAATGGAGTCTGCCACCGGAGAATGGTTCATGACCAGCGACACGGTGGCCGGCGAAAGCCCCAAATGTTCCGCCACGGACTTCAGGCTCGCATGGCGAGGTGCGCCTGGCTCCTGCGACTTGGATGTGCGCGCAGCTTTCCCTTTGGGAGGCATTATGCGGAAGTCTCGCATACTGCAGGGAATGCTTCAAGGGCTTGTTTCCCTGGACGTGTTGACAGGATTCTGCCCTCTTGTTATGATCCACACCGCGCTAAATCGATTTATCTTCGATTTAGTACACTGAACCCCCCACACGGCGCAGCGCCCGCCCAAATGCCCCTGGGCGAGGCGCTGGACCGTGGAGCCACAGTCGGGGCCCTGAAGAGTCCTTTTGGAGGCTTTGTCATGACGCGCTCGATTCGTCCTTTCCTGTTGGTGGTTGCCTTGTTTCTTCTGCTGGCCTTTTCACTGCCTGTCAGCGCCCAATATGGCGCTGGAATTCAAGGCACGGTGACGGACCAGACCGGCGCAGCGGTGAAGGGGGCCGGGGTCACCGCCACCAATCAGGCAACAGGAGTATCCAGCAGCACCACCAGCAACGACACGGGATTCTATGCAGTGCAATTTCTCCCGCCGGGAAAATATACGGTTGATGTGGATGCTGCCTCATTCAAAAAGAGCAGCGTCCATGATGTCGCAGTTGAGGCGGAGACTCCTCGTGGTCTCAACATTGTTTTGAAGCCCGGACCGGCTCAGGAGTCCGTAACGGTTACCGCAGAAACAGCTCCCATCCAAACCGAGAATGGCAGCGTGAGTGGAAACATTGAAGCTCAGCAGGTTGAGCAGCTCCCATCCTTCGGGCGCGATCCTTACGAATTGTTGCGCCTTGCTCCCGGCGTCTTTGGCGATGCCGCCCGCAGTAGCGATGCCAAATCAACCTTCCTTCCCAACACCACTGGCGTGGGCGGCTCCAATAATTCGCTTTACCAGGTGGAGAACCAGCCACAAATAATTGCCAACGGCCAGCGCGTGACCGAAAACAATTTCATGATCGATGGCGTGGACGTGAACAGTCTCACCAACGCCGGCGCAGCCGTAGTCACACCTTCGGAGGAGTCGGTGGCCAGCATTACCGTCTTGTCCGGCTCCTATTCGGCTGAAGATGGCAGAAACTCCGGCGCCCAGATCAAGGTAGTTTCGAAAACCGGCACCGATGTTTTTCACGGCAGCGGTTTCTCCAAGTACGATGAACCCGGTCTCAACGCATTCAACAACTTTGGCGGCTTCCAGGGAAACTTTCTACATGCTCCGGATGTGCGGGTGGAAAACAAGGCTCGCAACTACGGTGGCCGCATTGGCGGGCCAATTCATAAGAACAAGCTGTTCTTCTTCTTTTCCTATGAAGGAGAGCACGCCATTAATAGGACTTTCGGCATCAATTATATTGAAACTCCCCAGTTCATCACTGCAGTAACCAACGCCAATCCCAACGGTATCGCCGCGAAGATCCTGGGAGCTCCCGGGACCGCCCCACGGGTTGTTGCCCTGTTGACTCCGTCATGTGCGGACGTGAATGGTCCTTGCCAGGTTGTGCCCGGAGGTTTGGACCTGGGTTCGCCATTTCCAGCAGGTTCAGCGCCCGGCAATCCTTATCTCCCATTGAATCCTAACCACGGTGGCGCTTTTATTGGAAACGGGTTCGATGGCATTCCTGACATCACCCTGGCGCAATTGATGTATCCCAACCCGCGCATAGGCAATCAGTACCATGCCCGCGTCGACTGGAGCATCAGCAACAAGCACACCATTGGTTTGAGCACGTTCTTAACCAGCGCCACCAGCACCAACCCTCCCGGGACCGACCAGACCTCAGCCGCCAATCGCGACGTGATCAACAAACCTTTCAGTCCCGCCGGCACCGTCTTGTGGAACTGGATCATCTCGTCCACCACGCTCAATGAGTTGCGCTTGAATTTCAGCCGCTTTGCCTTCAACGAGGTGGCCAGCAATCAGGGGACGGTCAATTGGGGAATTCCCGATGTCGAAATTCAGGACATCCTCAAAAACGGCCGCCGAATCTGGTTTGGAGCGCCGCAGGGCGAGAACACCCCTGGCCTGATCGCGCAGAATACCTACGGCCTTGGCGACATATTCAGCAAGACGCTCCGCAGCCACACCTTGAAATTCGGATTTCAGTATCGCAAAGAGCAAAACAACAATAACGAACTTGGCTTTGCCCGGCCGCTCTTCACCTTCAGCCATCTGTGGAACTTTGCCAATGATGCGCCCATCTTCGAGCAAAATGCCGTCGATCCGCGAAACGGGAATCCTGATCCCGCGTTGCGTCACTTCCGCACCAGCTATTACGGCGGCTTCGCTCAGGATGATTTTAAAGTTACGCCCAATCTCAGTCTGAACCTGGGCGTGCGCTACGAGTACTACACTCCGGTGTCTGAGCCCCAGGGCTTGTTGAGCAACCTGGTGCTGGCGGGAACCGGACCTACCGCCATCGCCAATGCATCGCTGATCACCGGCAGTACCGTTTATTCAACTCCCAAGAACAACTTTGCTCCCCGCTTTGGATTTGCCTGGAGCCCCAGGCCGTACGAGCAAAAGATCGTCCTCCGTGGCGGCTTTGGCATGTACTACGATCCCGTTCCCGAAGCCGTCTTCGATCCCGCCCGCGAAAATCCGCCCTTCCACGCTTTGGAAGATAATTGCTGCGGGACCGCAGGTCCTCCCTTTGATGGTTTTGGCAGCCCCTTCGATGGCGGCCTGATTCTCTACAGCCTGGGCAGTTCCAACTCACCCACCAGCTATCCTGGCAATGCCTTGCTGGGAGGCGGAATCGGTCCTAACAATTTCCCCAAGAACGGCGGCACGGCCCAGGTTTATTTTGAGCCGCAGAACTTCAGGCTTCCTTATGTTTACGGCTACTCCCTGGAAACCCAGCTCCAACTCCCGGCGCGTTTGGTGGGAGTGATCGGCTACCAGGGCAGCAGCAGCCACCATCTGGTTCGCATCTACGATGCCAATCTGGTATTCGATGCCCCCGCCGGATCCACCGTGCAATCCAACCCCAGCTTCTTTATCAGCCCGGATGTATCTGCCAACTACAACTCGCTGAATGCCAGTCTGATGCGTAACTTTGCCAATGGTTTTCAACTCGCATTCAAATATCGCTGGAGCAGGAGTATGGATGAAGTCTCATT
>DATDGH010000945.1:0-3547 GCA_036522215.1 Candidatus Angelobacter sp.
GGTTTCAATCGTCTGGGAGTCTTTACGACGCAGAGGAATTTCCCGATCAACAAAAGCTTTCTTAACTAACACTTCTTTTTCATCTCTCTTTTCAAATACATCTACTTTTTCGGGAAAATGCTTGTATGTTGAAAAGGACTTTCTGAAAAAGCAGCGGGCTGTTTAAACTCTCCCAAAAGTCGCGCCAAAATCCCGATGCGCGGGAGGATCGGGAGTATGAGGATTGCGGTGAGTGATGCGAGATTTCCACAGATCATCGCCAATAAGTTTTCGGCCCTGCTCTAGAATGTGAACGGCGTTTCCAAAAGTAATCGCCCTGATTTTAGTCGGCCGTCGTTCTTTGTGCGCCGGCCCAAAACTTGGAACACTCAATGAATCAAGACCCAATTCGGCTTTCAGATTACAACTATGATGCCACCCAATTTATCGAGCGCGTGCGCAGTCTTTTCGAACGTGATCGCTATTTTCTGGGCCCTATCGTGCAGCGATCCGCCCTAATCCGGACACCTTCAGGCGAGCTGCAACATGCCATAACTAAGATCGATGTTACTCTGCAGGGGCAACCCAACGCTCAACCGGAGGCTCTGGACTATGGCACAGTCCTCTTTGTCCGTGACGTATATGACGAAAATGGGCTTTTGACACGGTTAAGCAGTCTTAGGAATAAGACTTTTACCGCGGGACAACACACGATTACATCTAACGGGATTGGATTCTCAGATCGCTATGAGGCGAGTCGTAATTCTTATTCCGATTGGCCCTGCACCGTTTTCGACGCGTCTTTCAACACGCCTCAAATTTCATTTGAGCCATTGCTTCATCCTATATTGAAATCCTTCGCATCTCCCTTTGAGGCTGTACGAGAACTCCTTGCGTTCAAACAATTCAACGATTCATCCGATGGACGGATTGGTCACATCATCTTATGCATACCGAATATGAGTGCACGACTGGACAAGCTGGTTCTTGCCGATCATTGTTTGCAGGTAACGATGTCAGGACGAATTCAGCCCTCTGCATTTAAATTAGATGTGAATTACAAAACGCCTACTGAGTCAAGGTCGATAGAAAAATCACTCAATGACCATTGCACAGATTTTGACTTAAGTTTTATTCCCTCTGAACTTCGTCTTTGGCTAATCGCAAAGCAAGGTTTTATCGCCGATTTTCATGAGGAGAACGAATACTACTCAGTCGGCGGCAACCCCGTACTGACGAAGAAAATCGCCGTCAACCCTGCGTTCGCACCAGAGGGCGAACCAGAGTTGTTTTCGCAGACCCCCCTGGAAACTTTAGAGCCTGTGGCGAGCAGCCGAGTTTTCATTATCCACGGGCACAATACATCCGCCAAGGAAAGTGTGGCTAGGTTTCTGGAGAAATTGGGTTTGGAGGCCATCATCTTGCACGAGCAGGCTAATCTAGGAGATACGATCATCGAGAAGTTTCAGCTTCACTCTGATGTTGCATTTGCAGTTGCATTGCTCACAGGAGATGACGAAGGGAGAGAAGCAGCCACGAAAGGTGTATTGAAAAGGCGGGCACGTCAGAATGCGATCCTTGAGCTTGGTTACTTTATGGGCAAGCTCGGGCGAAAGCGCGTCTGTGCCTTGGTTGAAGATGGTGTCGAAATTCCCTCGGACTATCACGGCGTCGTGTTCATTCCACTTGATGCAGCAGGGCGCTGGAAGTTTGATCTGGTCCGTGAACTTAAGGAAGCTGGATTAGATGTCGATGCAAACCGGGCTCTTTAAAGGAACCAGACAAAGACTGTTGACCAGCCATAACCCATCCTGGCAGCTGCCGGAGAATCCTCGATTCGGTCCCCGATTTCACCCTAAAATTCCATCACGGTTCAAGGGCAAAACCCGGGCAAAGCCCCTGACTTGGGCCCAGAGGGCTTACCTGAGTAACCGGAGGTCGTCGCTAATTTTCGGGTCACCCGCCAACCGCTTTCAGGATTTTGGAATATAAGCACCGAGACCCGCAGAACGAACGATGTACCTTCGCAAACCGAGGAATGGCAAATCCGGCTGAAGCGCCCTCGTCAACTGCCTAAGGGGCCTCGCGTTTGGGTAGAGGGTTCTGTTGATGGGTTTCGAGGTATTCCGCCTCCGGAAACTCGGTGTAAGAAGAGGAAGAATCATGTGAGAACGCCCTGAAGCGGCATAGTCAGGGACACATCCTCTGGGTCCTTCAGCCGCTGAAGCGGCTTCAGGATGACAGGGTTGAGGTTTATCGGGCAAAGCTGAGTTTCTGGTTCACGTAAGCGCCACGGAGAGGCGCTTGGGGCTGATACAAATCTTGCTGCGCAAAGTGCGTTGTTTCCGCAATCTGTGAAGTCGGTGCCTTGATACAAATCCCGTGTCGTGATCTACAGCATTTCTGAAAAATGCTTTAGATTGTCTGTGGGTTGCTGAGAGCAGCGCAAGGCACAGCCGTTTCCCGCGACGCCCAATCAGGCGTGATAAAGCGGCCCGGCGAATTGCCGTAATATCGTGTGCCGAAGTAATCCAGTCCAGTTTCTCCGTAAGGCGAAATCAAAACCTGATGCAACGGTCACGGAGAAAGAACAGCCAGCGTCGCACGCACCGCCTTGCGTGCGAGCTGGGATGAGTCAAGAGATCAAAAAGCAATGCCAACCCGTGCGAGCGAATCATACGGGTTGGTTTTAGCTGCATTCATTTTGAACAGCGCAGCAGCGCCTGACTTCGCAGACCGCCTCCAATATTGCAATGAACTCCGGTAGCGTTGGCAGCGCTTGGCGTCAGGAATGAGGCCCAGGCGCCGGCGGGTGGTGACGGAAGCTGTCCGTTCAGCACTACGCTGGCGCCCTGATTACAACTTGCCGTTACCGCGACGAAGCCTGCCGGGCAAGTTAGATTAATGGTTCCAACATAGTTTTGAGCAACGGTGACGTAGGTGGGAGGCGGCCCCGGCGGTCCTTGCGGCCCGGCGGGCCCCGTTGGTCCTGGGACACCTTGCGCTCCCTGCGGGCCGGGAGGGCCTGCCGCTCCGGGCACACCTTGCGCTCCGGTGGCTCCCTGCTGGGCTAACAAAGCCCATTGAGATGGGCTGGTGTCCGGTTGATTACCCTGGTTGGCGCCGGCACTTGAAATCCAACTTGAACCATTGAAAAACACGGCATCGCCCACATTGTAGGTAGCAGTATTGGACCACGAACCTTGAATGGTGATTTTCGCTTTGTGTGGGCCTTGGAGTTACGCGTAGGTATCGTGGCGTTGATCGCCCAGTTTCATCCACCGGACTCGCGCTCGCGGAACTCCAGTGAATACCGCTTTTGCTTGGTCCATCGACGCTCTCCATTCGCCGAAAAGTGTCGAACTCTACACTGTCTCATTTTGGGGCGCAGTCCAGCTTTGACAGCTACAAAATCGCCTACATTCGAAAATGCAGAACTTCTTTCATTAATTACCTCATGACATGGGTTCCCTTCGCCACTCTTCATCAAGCCGCACGAACGGGTCGATGGTTGGATTACTACATTTTCTTTTTGAAGGGAACTTAAAGGTCAAAGACGCTCATCCTT
>DATDGH010000946.1:0-1821 GCA_036522215.1 Candidatus Angelobacter sp.
ATGCGGCCCAGCGGCACAGGGTCGCACGATTCCAAATCCTGTAACCAACTCCGTAAAAAAGCGGATTTCTTCGCGCCGGACTTGCCAAACGGGACTATAATCGCCTCGGCTAAGCGCCTTTCCGGCCTGCGTTGCGCTGGCGGATTCGGAAAGACGGTACGGGCGGTTTTCACCGTTGAAATTCTGCCGAGGTGGCTTATGGCCCTGACTGTCGTATCGGTTGTGTTCGGAGTTTTCGCCGTTGGTCTCGTCCTTCTCCTCATCTACAAAAGCACGCTCACCATGCATGAGGATGATCAACTCTTTCTCGATGATGCCAATTCCCACATGCAGGAAGAACAGACCGAACTGCTTGTAAAGGTGAACCGGCTGACGCTTCCGGTTCGCGTTTTCGGCGTGGGCTCGGGAGTATTTCTGATCGTGCTGGTCGCGATGCTGATCTACCAAAAGCTGAACGAAGTTCAGTAAGTCCAGTAGCAGATTAGCGCTGGCTCCCACGACGGTAGATAGGGCGATGCGTTGCGCCCTGATCATTCCGGCTTTACGGTTGTTTTTCGGTGCGTCGCAATATCAGCTTTTTCCCAAGCGGCTCGTTCAAAACGGCAGTAGAGGACACACTATGCCTACCCAAGGCCAAGCACCTGCCCGTGAAAAACAGGCGAATGCGGATGTTTCCGCAGACTCGCTCAGCGGCGCCAGACAGATGCAAGAGTCTTCTTCGCACGCATCTTTCTACGGCGATCAAATGGCGAAACACGGCGTTTTCTATTGGCTGCTTCACGCCATTGTCGCATTCGGCGTAGCTGTCGCAGGAGCCGCTGTGTGGGATTCCTTTCTTTCTAAACTCTTCTAGCAATAAGCGCCGCGGTAGGACTGCCGGCAATCCTGATGCTGACAAACCTGGAGTTACAGAGGCGCGATCGGAAATTAGATCAGTGCTGTCTCCCAAACTTGCCCCACGCCATGCCGCAAAAATCCTATAATTCAAGTGTTCACTCCTGAATCAATGCCGGAAGTGCGAAAGTGGCGGAATTGGCAGACGCACCAGACTTAGGATCTGGCGGGTAAAACCGTGGGGGTTCGAGTCCCCCCTTTCGCACCAACAGCCTGTAGCACATCGGATTTTTCGATGTTGCTGTCTGTGCCCAATTTTGTGCCCACTGCTCGGATTTTTTCTCCCGAGAACCGCTCACACATGCAGCGACCAAAGGTGCGAAGGCCCGCTGGATCGCATCCGCCTGAGGGTAGATGTGTCGCCGAGTGAGTGATTAAACGGTCTGCCAAACCGATTCATGCCTAAAGACGCCGCCTTCTATGCCGATAGATTGATCAGTAACAGGGCGCGTTTGCTGGGCTGATTCCGCAAAAGACAGCACTATCCGCTCGATTCCGCCCGCACCTCGGATGCCCAACTAGCGGGAGAAACAGTAAGTGAAACTTTCGGTCGGCAAAAAGCTTGGACTGGGTTTTGGCGCTCTTGTCGCCCTGATGCTTCTCAATGCTGCCATTGCCTACTTAAAAGCTGCCGATATCAGGAAGAGCCAGGACACCACCATCGAAATGCGTTTCCCGGCCATCGAAGCCGCCAGAGAGCTGCAGCGGGATCTGAACTACACCCAAGTTAAAGGTCGCCAAGCTATCCTCGCGGGCACCGATCCGGCTCGCTGGCAGGACGCGAAGAAGGGATTCGAGGGAGCTTGGACCTCGATTGGAAAGGACGTTGCCCTGCTGGACCAATTGGCGCCCACGTGGCCGCGGGAGAACCGCGACCAACTTGAGGCGATTAAGCAGAAACTTCCAGAACTGCGTGAAACCGAAGAG
>DATDGH010000947.1:0-2667 GCA_036522215.1 Candidatus Angelobacter sp.
GTAATTGGGTAATTTGGTAATTTGGTAATTTTGAAATCAAAAACAAAGCCAAAAACCAACCTCGGCTGGAGAAGGATATCAAGGGCGAAGCCCTTGGCTAGTTAGTAATTAATTGGTATTTAGGGTATTTAGCAAAATCAAACGCAAGACCAGGCCCAGAAGGCACGATCTTCACCGTGGCGGAATAGAACCTCTGACCTTATGGTTTATGCTTACAAGAAATGGCTAGTGGACCTTCGATTACGGGCAATCCGGCGTTCGGACATCCGGGAATTCCTCCGGCGTGGGCGCCCAGTTCCAAGGATGGAGTGGGGACCGCCTATGCTACTTCGAGCCGTGTGTGGTTCAGCCTGGCCCGGGGAATCCTGACGGAAATCTACTATCCCACGATCGATCGCCCACAGATTCGCGACGCGCAATTCCTGATCACCGATGGAAAGAGTTTCTTTCATGAAGAAAAGCGCGATCTTCCTACACAGGTTTTGCGCCTGGAGGAAGAGACGCTCGGCTACCGCACCACCAGCGAAGATCCAGGAGGCCGTTACCGTCTGGTGAAGGAAGTCATTTCTGATCCGCACCAGAGCTGCGTACTGGTAAATGCCCGGTTCACTGTATCAGAGGCATGGCAGGGAAAACTGCAGATCTACTTTCTACTAGCGCCACACCTGGAGGTAGGCGGCTGGAATAATTCAGCGCAAAGAATAGATGTTGCCGGCCGCCACGTGCTGCTGGCATGGAAAAACAATACCTACCTGGCTCTGGGATGCAATCACGGATTTCGCCGCAGCTCTTGTGGGTTCGTCGGATTCAGCGACGGATGGCAGGACTTGCATGACAACTTCAAAATGGATTGGGAGTTCGACCGGGCTGAAGACGGCAACGTAGCGGTGATGGGAGAGATTGGTCCCGGCCAGGGGGACGACTTCACCGTAGGCATTGCGTTTGGCGACGGCCGTCATGCTGCCACATCCATTCTTATGCAATCCCTGGCCTTTCCCTTCGCCCAGCACCGCGCAAGATTTATTGATCAGTGGCGGCGAATTTCCGGAATGCTGGCGCCGCTGGAAAAGGAGAGCTACGATGCCGGCCATCTGTATAAGACGAGCCGCAATGTCCTTCTGGCGCATGAGGACAAGACTTTCGCAGGAGCGCTGATCGCCTCCGCCAGCATTCCCTGGGGTGACGCCATGGGCGACGAAGACCTGGGTGGATATCACCTGGTGTGGACGCGCGACATGGTCAACAGCGCCACCGCGCTTCTGGCCAGCGGCGACACCGTTACGCCTCTTCGCGCCTTGATCTACCTGGCCTGCTCGCAACAGGCAGACGGCGGGTTCCCACAGAATTTTTGGGTTGATGGCACTCCTTACTGGAAAGGTATCCAGCTTGATGAGGTGGCCTTTCCCATCATTTTGGCGGGGCGCTTATGGCAGGCAAATGCCCTGCAGGATTTTCACCCGTACACGCTGATTAAATCGGCGGTCCGTTATCTGATGGAGCACGGACCAGTCACTTTGCAGGAGCGGTGGGAAGAGTGCAGCGGATATTCACCTTCAACACTGGCAGCTACCATCGCGGCGCTGATTTGTACCGCGCACATGGCCCGCGCCTATGGAGCCGATCCGATCGCGCAATTTATTGAGGACTACGCGGACTTTCTTGAATCACATATTGAGGCATGGACCGTGACCACGCAGGGCTCACTGGTTCCCGGAATTCCACGCCATTACATTCGCATTCTGCCCATCGATCCCGCAGATCCATCACAGCCTGGCGATCTCGATAACGCACTGCTCACCATCGCCAATTCTGCTCCTGGCGCCCAATCCCAATTTCCCGCCAAAGACATAGTAGATGCGGGCTTCCTGGAGCTGGCCCGTTACGGGATACGCAAAGCGGGCGATCCTCTGATGGAAGACTCACTGCGGGTGGTGGATGCAGTGCTCAAGGTAAACACGCCGTATGGATCATGCTGGCGACGTTATAACCATGATGGATACGGCCCGCACGCCGATGGCAAGCCCTTTACCGGCTGGGGCGTGGGACGCGCGTGGCCGCTGTTGACCGGAGAGCGAGCGCATTACGAACTAGCAGCCGGCAGGGATGTTCGTTCCCTGATTGCCGCGATGGAGAATTTCTCCACCAGCAGCGGCATGTTGCCCGAGCAAATCTGGGACCAGCCAGACATTCCTGAAGCTTTCATGCACCTGGCCAAGCCTTGTGGCGCGGCCATGCCTCTGGCCTGGGCCCATGCTGAGTACATCAAGTTGCTGCGCTCAGTAAAAGACCGTCGCGTATTTGATCTGATACCGCCGGTGGCCGAACGCTATCTGAACAACAAGGGGCGAAAAGACCTGGAAATCTGGAAGTCTACGCGACGCGTAAGCGAAATAGCTGCGGGGAAGATGTTGCGCGTGCAGGCAGCGGAAGATTTCCGTTTGCGCTGGTCAATCAACGGCGGGCAAAGCAGCGAGTCAGCAGCGACCCCCAGTGGCATTGAAATCGGCTTTGTGGACATACCAACCGACGCCCAGACCAAGGTGGTGCAGTTCACTTTTGTGGAAACGAAAGTGGAAGAATTTTTGGACAAGACATTTGAGGTGCGAATCAGCAGTATTTAGTTTAGTACTTAGTTTTTAGTATTTAGCTAACTCCTGCCACACGCCT
>DATDGH010000948.1:0-8206 GCA_036522215.1 Candidatus Angelobacter sp.
CAATCAGGCTTATCTGCGTGGAATCTATGGCCTCAGCAACGTGGGCAATCCTAATGTAGGGGCCCTGGAAGGTGTTTCTCGCGGCAGTTCCGTCAAACAATGGACTGCCTCCCTGCTGGGAGCGTGGTACCACCAATTCAGCCCCAAGACCCAGAATGAATTTCGCGCTCAGTGGAACCTGGTGCAGTTCAATGTCTTCGCGAATGATCCGGGAGGACCGGAGCTGGACATCGGGGCCTTCCAATTCGGGCGGGACAATACGTTGCCGGATTTCTCCACGTTGCGGCAGTATGAGTTCGCGGACAACCTGACTTTAATCCGTGGCCACCACACCATGAAGTTCGGCCTCTACGAAGACGTGCGCGGCAACCGGACTGCATCGGCCACATTCCTTGCGCCCAGGATCGGCTTTGGCGCGCTGCCGGGCGGCATCCTCAGTCCATGTTTGCAGGTACCTGCGGCGTGCGCCACTTCGGGGACTTCTGCCCTCCTGACATCGACCCCGGCGGTTCTCAACCCCCTGCAGTCGTTCAGCTTTGGCCTGCCTACTTTCTACCAGCAGGGCTTCGGCAATCCGACCACGGTGGCTGACTTACCTCTGAGCTCCGCTTACTTTCAGGACTCATGGGCGATGACTCACAACTTCACCTTGAACTATGGTGTGCGTTACGACCGGGACACACGCGACGTGATGCCTACGGACAAGACGAATTTTGCTCCGCGGGTTTCGTTCGCGTGGGACGTATTTAGCGACCACAAGACGGTGATTCGCGGTGGCGGCGGGATTTTCTACTCGCCCACCTACCTCCAGATTGACTTCGCCACCCGAGAACTGGGGATTCTTACTAACGGCTCGGGGCCGCAAATCAAGAACTTTCTGATTCCGCTAACTGGCGCGCCGGGAAATCCTGCATTGACTTCGGCCGCTATCTTCCAGACTCTGTTTGCTCAAGGGAAACTGGGAAGCGGCCTGTTCCCCAATAATCCCTGCAATCTAAGCGGTGGGCCTTCGGGCGCAGGATCGGGAGCCTGCATCACGCAGGCCGATTTGGCTATATTCGGAGCGCTAAATGCGTTTCCTGCCTTTTTCGGTGTGCCGAAGACCTTCCATAATCCTTATTCAGAACAGGGTTCGATCGGATTCGAGAATGAGATTGCCAAGGGCACGTCAGTTTCCCTTGATTACATCTACGTGCACACACTGAGGCTGCCGTGGACACAGAACGTCAACCTTCTGCCCACTGCACCCACTGTAACCGGCGTACCTGGCACGAACGGACTGCCTTTCCAGACCTGGAATCCCCGGTTTGCTCCGCAATGCGCTTTACTGGTTGGCAACCCCTGTGTGGTCAGCCCGTTGCTCATCGCCAATGACCAGTACTCATCTACAGGATCGGCGCTCTACCACGGCCTGACCGTGGAGGTGAAAAAGCGCTTCAGCGAACACTATAGCTTCCTTGCCAACTACACCTGGAGCAAAGCCATCGATGACATCACCGATTTCAACATCTCGTATTCAGCGCAGAATAACACTAAGCTGGCGCTGGATCGCGGCCTCTCGACCTTCGATCAGCGCCACAAGATCACCTTCGCGGGAATATTTGATAGCCCGTGGAAGAACCGGATCATCGGCGGCTTCGAGTTTTCGCCAATCTTCCGTTACAACAGCGGCCATCCCTTCAACCTGCTGGCAGGAGCTGATTTGAATGGCGACAACAATTCCAACACCGATCGTCCGCCGGGAGCAGGACGCAACACCGGGCTCGGGCCTAACTACATCGACATTGACGCCCGCCTGACCCGCCGTATTAAATTCACCGAGCGCGTGAGCCTGCAGTTGATGGCGGAGGCCTTCAATCTGTTCAACCGCACCAATTATTCGGGTGTGAACAACGTGGTAGGGCCGGCGTTTGCGCCGCCGTTCAATGTGTCTGGAACCAACGCTGTAGGGCCGGGCACTCCGCTGGGCTTTACCTCAGCTTCGGCAAAACGCGAGATCCAACTGGGAGTGCGGTTGGCGTTTTGAGAACAAGCTCCTGGCTTCTAGCTCCTGACTGCCAGCTCAGAGCCAGGACCAGGGCCTTTTGCCGCTGGTCCACTCTGATCAACGCGGGTGCTGGGTAAAACCAGCAACGTTGGCTATTTTAAAAAGTGAGGGAGATTCCGCACTTCCGCGCATGTCATTGCAAATCCTAGAGATCTTTGTTGCGGATTGGGCCATAGATTGCCTTTTTGTTGCGAAACAGCACCCAGCATTCAGCCCGCAAACTTCTTAGGCTGAAGGATTGTTGCATCGTTGGCATGGGTTGAAAGAGGTCGGTCTACACCTACTATAAAAATGCAGCCGGCCAACGAACGCGAATAAAAATCCCTCTTTTTGCGGGAAAAGGCCTTTTTGCCGCTACTGCCGCTACCGGGCTTCTAACTCTTTTGTCATCAGCGAAAACCAGGTAGCGGCAGAGGTAGCGGGAGGGGTTTTGGTAGCGCTACCTTTTCAGCAGTGACCAGAACCGCAAAGCAAGAGCCAAGACCGCCTTGAACCGCGAAGGACACGAAGGAAAACCTCTGTGACCGAGGGTAACTCCGTTTAAACCGCATCGGCAAAATACACTTCTCCTGTGGCGCTCGCGACCCAATTCGCGAGCGCCGGTACACCTCTTCCCTTGCGTCCGCGATTCACTTCAGCGCGGGCGCGGGATTATTCAGTTTTCAAAGATCTAGCATTGCAGCCGTTGGCCCCTGGGGGCGCGGCCTTGTTGTTTTCCCACAAAGCGGGATTTCGGCTCATGGCTAACGGCACCATTTCGCCTTCAATATTCAGGATTGCATCAACGGGGGAGGGAGTCAATCAAGTGCTGTCACGATACTGTCACTTTTGCTGGTTTTAACCACCAATTGGCAAGGACTTTCTCGAGCATCGTCTCATTCCGCGAACCACAAATTGCACCACTTTGGATGGATAAATATGTTGAATCTGAAACATTTCCGGACATGTACTAAATAAATTAAGGAAAAACCGGGTGAAATCATTGAAACAGAGAACAATTTTTTTAAGCTTTAGGTTCATCCGGAATTGGTTTGCAGAAAGTCATTTCATTGAAAAGGAGCAGATCATGTCGAATCGAGTATTGAATCGCGTGGGCGCCCGGGAGTTGACGCCCGAAGAAGTCGAGCATATTGCGGGCGGAACGACGACTGGCTGTCGTGGCACCTCGCTTCACAAAGGTGGCCCCATAGTCGACATCCTCTGCGATCCCAACCTGTAAGCCAGGGGCGCACAGCGCCCCTCTAAAGCAAATCCAGAGTTGGAGTATCCTGCGGCGCTTCGCGCCGGAGACGGTGCAATGCACCGTCTCTACGATTAGCATTCTCTCTGATTGCGGCCCTGCACATGGTGGTTGACTTCCTGGTTCTCTTGTTGTATATATGGCGCTCCCACATATGGAGATGCACTATAGCAATCCGGAGTGGAAGAAAGGGAGCGCTGAGCTGTTGGTCCTGTCGCTGCTGGAAGACCAGGCGCGCCACGGCTATGACATCAGTCGCCTGATCGAGGCCCGATCCGCGGGTGCCTTACGTTTTCATGTCGCATCGTTGTATCCCCTGTTATACCGGCTGGAAGAGCGAGGTTGGATTCAAGGACGTTGGGTAGAGAAACCCAAGCAACGACGTCGCCGATACTACGGCCTGACGCCCCAAGGCAGAAAGGTACTGGCCCGGCAAAGGCAAAGCTGGCAAGAATTTGTCGAAGCTATTCGTCAAGTCACGGGGATTGAGCATGCCTGATTGGGAAGCAAGGGTCCAGGAACGACTAGGGCCGTTGCGGCTTGAACCAGCCCGGGAAGCCGAGATCGTTGAGGAGCTGGCACAGCATCTGGAGGACTGCTACGAGAGGTTGCTTGCGGAAGGGGCAACATCGTCGGAAGCCTATCAGGCTGCGCTGGTTGAACTTGACCGTGGCGATCTGGCGGATTTGAAACCGCGAGACCATGGCGGCGCGATCATCATGGGACCCCCATCTGTGTTCTCTTCCCGAAGGGCGAGACTGTCGAGGCTGCTGACGGATCTTGGGCAAGACTTGCGCTTCGCCCTCCGCGGATTGCGAAAGCAGCCGGGCTTCGCGCTGCTGGCGATCCTGGCGCTGTCATTGGGGATTGGTTCCGCGACTGTGGGCCTCGGCGTGGTGGAGAACCTGTTCTTTGATCCCTACCCCTATAAAGGGGCCGACCGGATAGTTACATTCACGATTCGTGACCTGAAGGCCAGCGAAAACCTGGAGCGCTCCAGGTTTTCGCTCAATGAGTTTATCGATTATCAGCAAAACAATCACGTCTTCGACGACATGGTGGGCTCTTACAACGTCCCAGTCGTTTATAGCGGCCGCGGAGGCGCGGAAACCTTTCTGGGCGCATATGTAACCCCAAACACTTTTGATTTTTTCGGGGTGTCGCCTTTGCTGGGGCGCGGGATCACGACGAACGACGGTAAACCAGGCGCTCCGCCGGTCTTCGTCATGAATTACCGGGTCTGGCGAGAGCGTTTCGGGGGCGATCCTAAGATTCTCAACACTGTCTTCACCCTCAACGATCGGCCTGCAACGCTGGTCGGCATTATGCCACCCCGATTCCAGGCTTACGGTTGTCGCATCTGGCTTCCCATCACCATGAATTCAGACCCCGCTGGAAGCCAGAGTGCTTTAACGCCCCGCCCTTTGTGGGCGTTGGGGCGGATGAAGCCAGGCGTAACCGTGGCATCCGTTGCCGCAGAGATGAATGTCCTCAGCAAGCAGATCTCGAAGAGCTACAGCAAGATGTATCCGGCTGACTTTGGGGTGCGGGTGTACACCCTGAACGACTTTGTGCTGGGCGACATGAAAGGCATGTTATACGCCTTAATGGCCACCGTGATGATGCTGCTCTTGATTGCCTGCGGTAATGTCGCCAACCTGCTGCTGGCCCGCGCCACCGCGCGCGACCGCGAGATCGCAGTCCGCACATCCATCGGCGCGACTCCGGGAAGGCTGGTGCGCCAATTAATGGCGGAAAGCTTTGTGCTCGCGGCGGCTGGTCTTATCGCCGGGTGCGGATTAGCTTATTTCGGACTCAAGGTGGTGGTAGCCACCATTCCCAAAGGGCCTTTTCCCGACGAGGCGGTCATCGGCTTGAATCCTGTGGTGTTGTCCCTCTCGCTCGGCGTCGCCTTTCTGGTCACCTTTCTTTGTGGCCTGGCGCCGGCGCTGCACGCTATTCGCGGCGAGCTGCCCCGCCGTCTCGCCAGCGGCAGAGGGGCGAATGAGGGTTTGAGTCATGGGAGATTTCGGGCCGCGGTTGTCGCCGGCCAGATTGCATTGTCGCTGGTGCTGATGACGGGCGCGGGCCTGATGGTGCGTACCTTCCTGGCGCTAGTACAGGTGGACCTCGGTTTCGACCCGGCGCAGATTGGCTTCGCGGAAATCAATCCGGCCAAGGCGATCAAACACAGGCTTGACCGGCAGAATGTCTTCTTCCAGCAGGTGCTGGAGCGCGTCCAGGCAATTCCCGGCGTGAGTGCTGCCGCGGAGAGCAGCTCGATCCCGGCGTTACTTGAAGGTGGCTTCGCGCCGATTGACGTGCCCGGGATTACCCATTCCGAAAGTTGGGCAGCTCTGTTGGAGTTTTGCAGCGAAGACTATTTCCGGACATTAGGACTGTAGCTGCAGCAAGGGCGGACGCTTACCAGAGCCGACATTGATTCGGCCAGGCAGGTCGCGGTTATCAACCATACGCTGGCAACCAATTATTTCGGCAAGGCCGACCCCGTCGGCAAGAGAATGCAAGTGGTGGGCTTCGATCGCCTACCGGGAGAATCCCACGCCAGTCCTTATTTCGAAATCATCGGCGTGGTTGCGGACTTCAAGAACTTCGACGTACGGCTTCCCAGCAAACCCCAGGCGTTTGTGCCCTACACCCTCTCGACGGTCGGTTTCCGGAACATTGTTGTGCGCTCCACGGTGAAACCCGAGTCTCTGGATTCCGACATTCGCCGCGCGATCTGGGCCGTGGATTCCAATGTGGCCGTGGGCACGAGCGGCTCCGTGGAGAATTGGCTCGATCGCAGAGAGTTCAGCCCTTCTCACTTCGGGACGATATTCCTGGGTGCACTCGCTGCAGTCGGGCTCGCGTTGGCCGGAATCGGTGTCTTCAGCGTGATGGCCTACACCGTTTCGCTGCAGACCCACGAAGTGGGGATACGCATGGCCCTAGGCGCGCAACGCGGCGATGTTTTGCGCATGGTGCTCGGGAAAGGGCTGCGGCTCATCGTTGCCGGCGTGATTGTCGGCGTGCTCTCGAGCTATGCCCTCACGCGCTTCCTGGCCAATCAGCTATGGGGTATCTCAGCCACCGACTCGTGGACTTTCAGCGCAGCAGTCTTGCTCATGCTTGTGGCCGGCACAGCGGCATGTATTTTGCCTGCGAGAAGGGCCACGCAGGTTGACCCGCTCATCGCCATCCGGTGCGAATGATTCCAAGTCAAGGCCGGGCCCTCGGCTCTCCAAAGCCGGGTCCATTGCCACACGAGTGAGATAGAATTCTCAACCATGAAGGCAAAGAGAACGCTGGTTACGCGGTGTGGCGTGGTGTGCCTTTTTCTATTGTGGTGCTCGAGTGCCTGGCCTCAAGACAAGCCAGCGGAGGGCTGGTGGAGATTTGCCGTTTCCGGCGACTCCAGAAATTGTGGCGACGTGGTGATGCCCGCCATAGCCAGCAGCGTGTTGGAGCATAGCGTCGATTTCTATTGGCATCTGGGCGACTTCCGGAAAATGTCGGGTATTGACGAAGATATTGCAATCCGTTTTAGCGATCAATTAACCATGGATGAATACCGCCGCGATGCCTGGGGTGACTTCATTGGCCATCAGATTGTCCCCTTCGGTTTGCTTCCGGTCTATCTTGGAATCGGCAACCACGAACTTGCAGGTGGTAGAACCAAGCGGGACTACATAAATCAGTTTGCATATTGGCTGGACACGCCCGAGTTGCACCGCCAAAGAGCTGCGGACGGCCGGCAAAGTGATTCGATCGCGTCTTTTCATTGGCAAAAGCGGCACGTGGACTTCATCTCGCTTGATAATGCGAACGAAGTTGGTTTCAGCGACGCCCAACTTCTATGGTTGGAGGGCGTACTGGCAAGCGATAGGGACAATCCCGACATTCTCACGGTCGTCGTGGGAATGCATCGGGCGCTTCCCAACAGCCTTGCCTGCGGGCATAGCATGAATGGTGATGTGAATACGCCGGCGGAAGTAGCGGCAAAGAGCCTTGGCAGTGGCCTGCGAGCCTATCGGGATCTTCTGCATTGGAAACAGCAAACAGGCAAACACGTCTACGTTGTGGCCAGCCATTCACATTTCTTGATGGAGCGGATCTTTGAGACTTCCTACTGGAAAAATGCGGAAGAGAAGGATCGAGGGGTTCTGCCAGGCTGGATTGTCGGTACCGCGGGGGCGCAACGCTATGGACTCCCCGAGGGTCTCCCCAAGGACATTCATGCGGAGACCCTGGTTTCGGGCTATCTGCTCGGAACTGTTGCGCCTAATGGCGAGGTACAGTTTGAGTTTCAAAAGGTAACACAGAGGGATGTTCCCCAGGCAGTGCAGCGGGAGTTTGATGAGCAGTTCATAGAAACATGCTTCACAAAGAATAGCTCATTGAAACTCCACCCCGCTCCGACATCCTGCCCGAAGAACTGAATCTCATTGGGGTACGCGATCGAAGTTTCAGGGCTTCGGTGCGGAACTGGACGGTCTTCCCTTTCCTCGCCGTAAGAGAACTTGGTGAAGCAGACGTTGCCCATTCTATTTGGTGATCCTGAGAGATTCTCGAGCCGCAGTAGTTTACAGCAGCCTTGGCTAGAGGAAGCTTTGGGCGGGGCAGCTCCTCGCCCCTACGCCCGCGCTGAAGAAAACGCGCGTGCGCTTAACGGGGACTTCGGGATAGCGGAGCGTCTAGGGTTAAGGAGTGCAACGACGAGGCCAGCATTCATGGCAGCAACCACCCTCTTTTCGTAACTGAACGGTATTGGGAACCCCGGTTTCGGGCAAGTTAGTAATTAATTTGGTAATTTGAAATCAAAAGCACCGCCAAGACCGATGGTGCGGTTTAGTGCACAGAGGTACGTGATGGCGGGAACTCGATCTCCCAAAAGTTGTCAGTGCCCAGAAATTCGA
>DATDGH010000949.1:0-1782 GCA_036522215.1 Candidatus Angelobacter sp.
ACCAGAACCCATTCCGTCGGGCTTAAAGCGCTCAGAAGAAACATGGCTCGCTTCGTTGCTCCTAGGGTTTTTCCTGTAGTGCCCCGGCGTTTCAAATTCCAGAGTAAAATCACGGATATCGTGTGTCTGTTCAGAAGCGCACATTCCGCATCATTTTCGGGAGACGTTTCGAGAAGAATTAATTTGGAAGGAGTTTTTCCAGCGATTATTAAGGGGTTGTTTGCCGGCCGATTCCGGTCAGCACACGCAGCTCGCCCGTGATCAACATGTCCATATTCACCGGCTGCTCGTTACGCACCAAGTGAGCGTCCCGCCCCGATTCGGTCGGATATCCTTCAATGTGAAGGATCACATCCTTTTCATGTTCCAGGCGCCCAGCGTTTCTTATGGTGATCAATAGCTTTTGGGAGTCGTAATGGACATTCATAAACAGCGACCGGGCCGCGCACCAAATTCTCAGATCGCCCAGCGCGGTTTCCTTGCACGTAAGAGTCTGCTCCTGTGTAATCGCATTCCATTCGTTGCACGTCGTGAGAAACGTATCGCGCACCCTTTTCCAAACGGATGGAGCTAGCTTCACGGCCGCCGCCGCATTGAGTTTATACTCCTGGCTCTGTCCTTCTTCCGCCAGTTTTTGCGCCAGGTATTCTTGCGCCGCCCGTTTTGTACTCTCGTCTCTCATGGACCCACCGCCGCGATTATTTTACATTAGGAGCGAGAAGTCGTTAAATGTCATCCAGGGAACCTTGCGCTGACTCGATTACCCTTGCCGGAACTTTGGTTCCTACAGAGGTTCCTGCATTGACTTCATTCTACCAGGACCGAAAATCAGGCGAGGAGGTGCAGTTATGATCAAGAAAGTGAAGGGAGGCTACAAAGTATTGTCAGAGAAGGGAAAAAACCTGGGAGGACCGTACAAGAGCAAGGCGGAAGCGGAAAAGCGTCTCCGGCAGGTCGAGTTCTTCAAGCACCGCAAGAGTGCGTGAAAACGAACAGCGACGGCGGACCACCTAGGTCCGCCGCCGCTGTTTTTTCAACGATGCCGCCTTCGGATTAGCGGCCGATGCGCCAAACGAGGCCGCTCTGCAGACGGAAGTTGTTCTGCGAAGCGCCGCTGAAATGGGTATAGAGATAATCAAACTGAACCGCGCGCAGAGAGACGTGGCGCGTCAGGGTTATGTCGGCGCCGCCTCCCAGGGCGGTTGCAAAGGCATTGGTCGAACCCGAACCAACACCGGTCAAACCGGCGGAGAAACGTTCACCGCCGAAAAGGGCCTGCACAAAGGGGAATATCCGTCCTTGCCCATGGAAATAGACCCTGGGCCCGAAAAGGTAGTCCATCTCGTGCGCTGAGGTGCCTGTTGGCAGCCCCGTGACCTTGCAGGCGCCGAATTCACCGACTACGCCTAGCCAAGAATTAAGGTACGCAGCTCCGGTGCCCGATCCGCCGTGGCAATTAATGCCAGAGGCGCCATTGCCTGGATTAAACCGGACGAACTGATAGCTACCGGAAATTTCGTATCCGCGATGCTCCTGGGCCTTGGCGGTCCCCGCCGCAACGACTACAAGAACTAAGAGAATCAATGCTTTACGCATCTTACCCTCCCAAGATTTTACAAAGATAATGCTTGGTACCAGTACCTATGATGATTCGGAGCTGGCGGCATTGGCAAGGTTAGTAAGCTCTCAGTTTCCAGGAGGAAACCTGTCCGTTAGGGCTGTACTCCGGAGCTGAAAGACAACGCGGACGGCAAGCCCCACTGTTGCTTAGATATAACTGCC
>DATDGH010000950.1:0-5708 GCA_036522215.1 Candidatus Angelobacter sp.
CCCGGGATCGTGTGCAGCAATGGTTGCTCTGACCATCGCCCCACTCGCCCCCAGGCAAGTACAGATGCATGGACAGAAGTGGCGTCGGTCCGCGCCTTGCAAAATATGTGGCTGCGCAAGGCGGGAAGAGGAAATGGTCTCGAGACGGAGTGGGGTAAAGGTGGTATGGTGCGTCCGGCTCATCAAGTGGCTCCTCGGCTTAAGATCCGTTTCGCTTTCGCATACGGCTCGTACAAT
Source organism: Candidatus Angelobacter sp. (assembly GCA_036522215.1). Classification (GTDB taxonomy): domain Bacteria; phylum Acidobacteriota; class Terriglobia; order Terriglobales; family Acidobacteriaceae; genus Angelobacter. The sequence goes on from DATDGH010000950.1 coordinate 238, forward strand.
TCCTGATTCGTATTGAAGTCCAAACACAGATGGCCCCGAGCAGTTATCGCTCCGGGCCAATTCTCGTTCATTCCGGAATCCGGGAAACGAGCTCAGGGCCTTGACTTCAGCACTTCAGGAAAACTCGCAGCCCTCTCCGAAACTGGCAATGGAGAATGCCGCCTCATCTAATCACTGCCACTGCGTATTATAAGTTTTATTTATGACCCTTAATCTTTTCAGAGCCAGGACGAAATACAACGTCTATTTATAAGTTTTTTTAATGACCGCCTCGAGACCGGCAACGCCGCCGTTGCGAAAATGAATGGTCACCGAACCGGTAGCTTTGGTGCCTTCAGAGAAATCCCAAAGCGCCTTGAACAATTCCTTGGGAATCTCAATCCGCTCTCCATCAGGACCCACAACGGTATACTGCGGCAAGTTTTGCTCAATTGATAGCACTGAAGCCATTTTGCTCCTTCATCAATAAACACGCTCAAGGCAAGTCGAGCAATCCCCTCCGAAAGACCCGCAAATTCACTGCAACTGCATATACAGTTTACAATCAATCGGAATTGCAGTTTACAATGAAAAGCACTTATATGTTTATTGCATAAAATTTTTGTTCTGTTTTTAGAACAAGTTGGAAAATCACGCAAAATTCCATTTCTAGAATTAGAATGTATGGTTTTTGGGATAAGGCCCCTCGTCAAGAGCCCGGCCTCCCTAGTTCTTACTTCCCCCTGGAAACCAACTGGTTCCGGCTTGAATGCAGCGGCGACGGCCTGATTCCTCTACTTTCCCGCATGATTGATTTCGAACTGCACCAGGTTTTTGAGTTGATCGTAAGGAATGTCAGCCAGGCCAAGTACGCGACGTCCATTGATAAATAGAGTTGGAGTCTGGGTCACATCCAGGGATTCGCCTAATTGCAGGGACTTTTTTATTCTGGCCTCGGTCTGGGGCAGACTTGCGCAGGTGGAGATTTTTGCCGCATCCAGACCTGCAGTGCCGGCAAATTCCTTCAACTTGTCTTCCGCAGTGGCGGCCGCGATGCTGCCCTGGTTCTCGAACACGGTATCAATGTATTTCCAGAAGCTGGATGGATTCAGGCGCGAGACGCAATCAGCATATTCGGCAGCCTTCAAGGCCCAGGGATGCATGGACACAGGCAACGGGAATTGCTGAAAAGCGTAACGGACCTGGGGAAAATCGGCGGCCAGTTTTTCTGCGATTGGCTGCGCCGCTTTGCAGTGCGGACATTCCAGATCACTGAACTCCACTATCTCGATCGCCGGATTCTGCGGGCCCAGCGCTGGGCCGTCGGCGCCCTGAAGCTTCGCCCGGATTGGGGCAAAGGGATCGGGGCCAAACGGAAGCATTTGCCCTATAACTGCATTCTGGCCGTTGGCGTTCCAATAGATGTGGATGGGATCCTGTTTGTTAAGCCCCACATACACATCGGCTACGCCGGGGATCACAGAGGGGCGAATGTCATAGATCACCCAGCTAACGGCGGGATCATAGCCGAGAGTCCGTTTCAAGGCGGCGTCAACTTCATCCTTGGTCGGTACCGTACCACCGGCATTCGTGCCCGCTGCGCCAGATTTTGGTTGGGGAGCCTGGGGCAGCGCTGAGGTCTGAGCAGAAACAATGAGATTGCACGTGCAGATGAACAACAAAAGAGCGAGTAGTTTTTTGATCATAAGTTTTTCTTATACTTCTGATTTCTGGGCGATGGGAAAGCGTCTGCCAAATCCGAAGGCCTTAGGTGTAATCTTCAAGCCGGGCGCGGCCTGCTGGCGCTTGTACTCACTGCGCTCGATCATGCGAATCACATCGCCCACCAGCTTGATGTCATAACCCCGATGTGCGGCAATTTGTTCCGCGGTGCGGTAATCTTCCACGTAATCATCAAGAATGTTATCCAGCACTTCATACGAAGGCAGAGCATCGCTGTCTTTCTGTCCCGGACGCAATTCAGCAGACGGCGGTTTTTCCAGAGTGGACTTCGGGATTACCGGCTTTCTTGAGTTTACATAATAACTAAGCCGGTAAACCATGGTCTTGGGAACATCCGAGATCACTGCCAGACCGCCCACCATGTCTCCATAAAGCGTGCAGTAACCCACAGCCAGTTCCGACTTGTTGCCGGTGGTAAGCACCAACCCGCTGAACTTATTGGAAAGGGCCATGAGGATGGCGCCACGAATCCGCGACTGAATATTTTCTTCCGTCACATCTTCCGGCCATCCGGTAAATACCGGGCCCAGCGCGCGCCGATAATCATCAAAAATTTCAGCAATAGGAATGACTTCAAAACGGATGCCGAGCTTGCAGGCCAGCTCGCGGGCATCGGTGATGCTAGGTGCAGATGAGTATTGGCTGGGGAGGGCAACTCCCATCACATTCTCCGCGCCCAGCGCCTCGACAGCGATGGCGGCCGTCAGGGCGGAATCAATGCCTCCGCTTAAACCCAGGATCACACGTTGAAAGCCGCATTTGCGAACGTAGTCGCGTGTTCCCAGCACCAGAGCGGCGTAAGCGCTGGCTTCTTCGCCTTCAATTTGTGAATGAACATCGCCCTGCAGTGATTCGGAGTCAAAGTAAATGATGTCTTCTGCAAACGACTGCGCCTGGGCCACGATCCTGCCGTCCGGAGCTATGACTACGCTGGATCCATCAAAGATCAGGCTGTCATTGCCGCCGACCTGGTTGACCATGGCAACCGCAACTTTATTGTCGCGGGCAATGGTCTGGAGCATTTTGCCCCGCAATTCACGTTTTCCCAGATGAAAGGGTGACGCAGCGATGTTCAACACCAGATTGGCGCCGGCTTGCAGCAACTCTTCTACCGGATCGATGCTGTAGAGGCGGCGATGCCAGAAATGCTTGTCGTTCCATGCGTCTTCACAAATGGTGACAGCCATTTGCCGGCCGTTGAGGGGGAAGATGCGCCGCGACTCGGCAGGCGCAAAGTAACGCAGCTCATCAAAAACATCGTAGGTGGGCAGCAGGCTCTTGGATTGGACGAACTTGATTTCGCCGTCGCGCAACACAGCAGCCGAATTCATGACCGATTTACCGGTCTCAACTTTGGCCGGGGTTACACAGCCGCAAACTATAGTGATTTCGGGAACGGCGCGGGCAATTTCCTGCACTACCTCCTGGCTTCTGGCCACAAAGGCAGGCTTTTCCAGCAAGTCGCGTGGCGGATATCCGCACACGGCCATCTCCGGAAACAATACCATCTGTGCGCCCGCGGCCCGGGCGGTTTGCGCATAATCCATGACCTTTCTTGAATTACCTTTGAAATCACCCACAGTGGGATTGATCTGGCCCAGCGCAATCTTCACATCTTCAGTTTAAACCGCTGGCCGTATAGCAGTCAGCTTTAATTGGGCGGCTGCCCCGTTGGTGACGGAGTTGGTGGTTGACTGATGGGTGGCCCTCCCGACGGACCAGTGGGCTCCACCGGCCTGTTCTGCGGGATGGGACGCGGATGGGGAACCGAGGGGTCATCGGCTTCGCCGGGACGCTTCAATGTCGGGCGTTTTACCGGCTGGTCGGAAACCGGTTCCTCATGGTTGGCGGCCGCTGTGCTCTGTGCTGTAGCCGAGGCCAGCGAAACAACACCGTCCTTTACGTCAATTTCTTTCTCTGTCTTTAAGACCTTTTCGCCGCCTACTTTCATGGTCTCCACCCAGGTCACCTCGTCGCCGACGAAGCGAACAAACGTGACATCCTGCGGCGGAGCTCCGTAAATCCATTCTTCGTATTCGATGCCTTTATCATCTTTTTCCCGCAGCTTCTGCGGAGGGCGGTCCTTGGCCATGATGACCATGTCGTGGTTCATTCCCACCAGGACCTCGTGGTTCTTGATGGCGTCTTTGACTTTGGGCGGCACAGTCTCTAGATAAACCTCGGCCGCCGACTTCACAGAGAAATCAAAGACCGGGTCCAGAAGTTGCTTCAGTTCCGGTCCAGTCATCTCAGGCACGTAGTTCTTGAATTCCAGAGATAGCGCGGCGCCCGTGGGCTGGGCCTGGTTGGGGTCTCCGGGCGTGACCCCGCCACCTGCACCGCTGATGGTGATATGCGAATACCATTTGGTTTTTTTCTTGGGACCGCCGTTGATTTCGAGATAAATCGATTTCTCGTGGAAGGCGATGTTCGTGATCTGAATGCGGTCCCCAACTTTAGCGGCCGCGCCGTAAGTCATGGCGAGCTGATACAAGCGGCCGTCTTCTGGCTTGAGCTTGCCTTCGCTCGTGAGGTAGACATCTTTATAACCAATGGGAAAGGTCTTGCGTGTCCGCGCGAATTCGGCGTTGATGGACTGGATGAGCAGCATGCGCGTCGCTTCGCTTATTTTTGCCCTTTTTTCCAGGTCAGGAATGGGAGGTTTTGTCTGAACCGGAGAAGGCTGATTGCCAGCAGGTGCTGTTGTGCGTTGGTCACTAGCAAGTCTGCTCTGGCTGAACGCGCATACACACGCCAGAAACGGCAGGGCCAAAGAACGGATTAAGTGCCGTGACATCGGGAATACCCTTCGGCTGCTCAAGAGTATTTTACCTGAACTGCCAGCAGGTTAGATGCGGTTATATTGGCTTGCGGAAATAGCGGCTGATGACCGGCAGCAGTCCTCCCTGGACCTTCACAATCAGGGCTGCCTGGGCCCGGCCTTGCCGGTAATGGTAAGTCCTTCGCGGGCGACCGTAGCCGATAGCACATGCCCGCCATAGCTGCGAAGGGTTTGCATCACGCGCTCCCTGGCATCCGGCTCGGCCAGAAAGACGACGCAGCCGCCTCCTCCAGCGCCGCACACTTTGGCGGCCACGGCGCCATTGCGGGTAGCTATCTTTATTAACCTTTCGATGGCCGGCGTGCTGATTCCCGGAGCATTGGTCTTGCGTAGCTTCCATTCTTCACGGATCAGGCGGGCCACCTCATTCCAATCACCCTGGGAAAGCGCGGCGTGCATCGCACGCGCGATTGCGCCAATGCGCTCAAAGTTTTCAAAGACGCGGCCCTTGCCGTTGATATGGTCCTGAAAGACCCGCCAGTTGTTAATGCCGCTCTGGCGCGGTGCGCCAGTATAAGTGAGCACGAACCGGCGATCCAGCTCTTCGGCAGCAACGAGGATGGGTTCCCGGTGAATGCCGTCGACATCCAGGTGAATGGAATTCACGCCGCCATACAGAGCAGGATAGTAATCCTGGCAGCCTGTCGGAACGCGGATAAGTTGGGCCTCAGCATTCTGCGCTATCACGCGAATTTCTTCGCGGTCCAGTTTGCGGCCGGTGTAACGGGCCAGGGCCGCAGTCATGGCGATCATAAGAGCCGAGGAGCCGGAGATTCCGGCTCCTGCTGGCGATTCTGAGTTGGTCTCAATCTCCAGCCCGCCCTGGGGCGCAAAAAACTTCACCAGGCAGGCGGCCAGAGGATGCTTGAATCGGCGGGTAGAACAAACCTCGTCGAAGCCGGAGAAC
>DATDGH010000951.1:0-3855 GCA_036522215.1 Candidatus Angelobacter sp.
AGACGGTAAAGATGATGGAGTTTTTCCACGCTTTTTGGAAGCTGGGGCTTTGCAGGATACTGCGAAAATTTTCCAGTCCTACGAAATGCGGCCAACCGGCGCTGCCTATGCGAATGTCACTGAACGCGTAATAGATAGCCATGCAAAACGGCAAGCCAATGAGCAAAAGAATGTAAAGGATCGCAGGAGAGAACATGCTGAGGCCCAGCCACGGACTCTGGGCTGCACCGGCAGACTTGATTTTTGCGGTCTTCACTGCCACGAGAGGGCCCTCGGAGCAATTCGTTTTTCGGTGGCGCGGTCAAAGAATTTCAACTCTCGCTCCGGCACGGCAAAATCGTAAGTCTGCCCGAGTTCCAGTGACTGCGCCGATCCCAGGCGCGCGATGGCCTTCTTTCCTTCAGTGCGCCCGCCGCTCAGGATGCCCGAGACAATCCATTCCGAGCCCAGATACTCCACATTCTCCACGCGGAAACGAAGCGGGACCTTGCTCGCTTCACTCACCTGCGCGGCCGGGCGGAACTGTTCCGGTCGGAAGCCGACTATCGCATCCCCGTTTTCCACCAGGTTCATTGGAGGTGAACCCAGGAACGTGGCCACAAAAGTATCCGCCGGATGGTCGTAAACTTCCTTCGGACTGCCGATCTGCCGCACGTAGCCCTGGTTCAGAACCACGATGCGGTCGCCCATGGCCATGGCTTCCACTTGATCGTGCGTGACGTAGATGGTGGTGGTGCCGATGCGCCGGTGGAAGCTTTCCAGCTCTGTACGAGCAGAGGCGCGCAGCTTGGCGTCCAGGTTGGAAAGAGGTTCGTCCAGGAGAAATACGGAAGGTTCGCGCACGATGGCCCGTGCCAGCGCGACTCGTTGTCTTTCGCCACCGGAGAGTTCACGCGGCTTGCGGTTCAGCAGCCCGCCGATTCCCAGCAGTGATGCCGCCCACTGCACTTTTTCTCGCTCCAGCTTTCTTCTGGCCTGGAAGCGCTCCAGCATTCCCAATTGTTTGCCGCCGGAATCTTCCACCTTGATGCTTTTTCGCGCTCTCAGCGGGAAAGCTATGTTCTTGTAGACAGTAAGATGAGGATAGAGCGCGTAGCTCTGGAATACCATGGCAATGCGGCGTTCGCGCGGGCTGAGATCGTTCACCACGCGCCCGCCAATGAGGATTTCGCCGGCCGTGGGATGTTCCAGGCCGGCGATCATGCGCAGAAGAGTGGTCTTCCCGGAGCCTGAAGGTCCCAGGAAAACCAGAAACTCGCCTTCGTGAGTCTCCAGATTTACGTCGTTGACTGCTCCCAGTTCTCCTTCTTTAAAGACCTTGGTCAGGCTCCGCGTCTCAACAACGGCCATCAATCCCCCGCGTTATTTAAATCTTTCAAAGATGCGCTTGTACTCCTGTTCGGCCGCAGATGCCGCGTTTTCCGGAGTCTCTTCCCCGCGCGCCACTTGGGCAAACATTGTCGGGATTACATAGGTGTTGAACGCCTGGTCAATAGCGGCCGAGGCGTATCCCGGATAGCCGACGTTGGTGGCCCAGTCCAGCACGTTGGCAAGGACTTTGTATTTGTCCGGCGGATGAGCGCGAGAATCATTCGCTATCTCCGTTTTCAGATTGGGCACCGTGCTCGGAAAACAGGGGAAGTTGTAAAACTGGCCGGCCACGAAACCGTCGTGGAAGTGATCCATGTAATCGACCAGGAACTGCTGCGCGCCTTCCTTGTTCTCAGCAAAGTTCCAGATCATGTAGCAGTTCATCACGTGCTCGGCGGCGATCCGGCGAACAGGACCTTTGAGCGCTGGACTGATCATGATCTTCTCGTCAATGGGCAGATGCTCTCGTTCTGATTGCCGGGTAATGGAAATCGCGTTCATCACGAACGAAACCCTGCCCGCAAGCATAGCCTGGTTATTGGAAGGCGGCGTCCAGGTAAACACCTCCGGGGTTTCGGACTCCGTATAAAGCGCCTTCATAAATTTCAGCGCTTCGATGGTGTTCTTGGAATTGATGGTTACGTTGCCCGCCTCATCCTGTTCTGCGCCGCCAAAGGACCACAAGAGAGCCCGCATGGCCATGCTGGTATCGAGCTCCTGGGCCAGGCCGATGCCGCAAGGATGGCCGCTCTTGTCGCGGATCTTCTTCGCGCCAGCGCGGAGATCATCGTAGGTGTCCGGCCCATTCGGGTACCCAGCCTCAGCCCACCAGTCCTTGTGCCAGTTGCCCGGATCAGGTGTGTAGGCATCAGAAAATGCAAAGTATCTCTTTGTCTTGGGGTTGTAAGTTGATTTGTGCGCCAGTGGAATTTTCTTGCCGTGCTTCTTTTCCACTTCCTGATAGACATGGGTCATATCCAGAGTCTGGCTCTCATACTTTGCCGGTGGCGAGAGCACCATGAACAGATCGTGGCCCTTCTGTGCCTGGGCCTCAGCCGCTGCGCGAGCATTAAGGTCGACCAGGTTGATGTTGTCCACAATCACGTTGGTATTGTTCTTCTGGCCCCACTCCTTGATATAGGTCCCGTTGAACCAGGTGTCCCACGCGGGAACAAAGTGGCTCCACTGGAGAATCTTGAGTGTCTTCTGCTGTGCGGCAGCCCGTTCAGGGAATAAAAATGCGGGCCCCATTCCGGCGGCAATGGTTCCAGCGCTTGCGATCTTGATGAAATCTCGCCGCGATACGCCTTTTCCCTTCTTTTTATCCATGATCTCTCCTCCTCATTGCGTCATTTGATTCCAGCTTACAAAGGACTGCTTGATACCAGCATGATAAACACAAGCCAAAAACCCATTCTTACGGGCGGCCACATTATATATGTGCGACCTGCTGCAACGAGTTTTTTCCGTCCAGCCAGCAACTGTATCAAAGAGATGGCGGGATTTGAACTGTTCCCTGCCGAAGACTCGTTGTGGTGGTTCCCTCTTCCCTAGGGGTTTGATTTTGCCTTGGCTTTTCCCAGTTCCCTGTACCTGCCTCTGTGACTCTTTTCTAAATCATTAGAATCAATGCTGCCTTACCTGCACAACGACGATGGTGCGACTCGGTTTTCCGATGAACCGATGACCCGACGACCCGATGACCGGGGTCCCCGGCGCGCGCGGGTGACTGGAGCTGTTCCCTGGAACCTAGGTTTTGGCCGCTTCGATCCGGCCAAGCAGACTGGCTGTCTCCGGCATCTGGCCTTCAGCCTTGTAGCCGAAGACAGACTTGCCGTCTACCCACACGGTGAGATCACCAGTCTTGCCCGTCTTGATCTTTGGTTTGATTCCGAATTTTTGCTCTGCTGCCTTTTGCAAGCTCACGGCTGCCTGGCGCAGGTCTGCTCAAAAGAAACAACGGCGGATTTCAATCATCATTGGTTGTGCCTCTGGTAAGAGATTTTGCCTGCTCGAAATTATAACGGTCTTCTCACCAAAAGCATGTTCTTGGCTTTTGGCCGGATCCCACAACCTGAAGATCAGTCTTTTGACAAGGCCATGGAGCGATAGAGGGTACAGGTAAGGGAGGCCGCGAATACTTGGAAGCTCAAGACTCACCGTGTCGATAAAGCAGCGGGTGCTTCGACTGGCTGGTCTTGCCACTGCCTCTGAGAAGCGAATGCACTCTTACACTCGATGTCGAAGTCTCTGTCAGTGTCCTTGCCGCCTTTGATGGAAAAGCCTTTGATAAAAACCTGTTCGACAAATTTCCCGTGATCCTGGAGCACAATGAGGGATGACTCTTTGTCTTTCGTTTTTGCTATCACGAATTGGCAGGGCACGTCTTCCTGCCGGTCATGCCACGTTCGAATCGAAACCGTGTAGCGGCTTTCGGCCACATTCGCAAATTGATAGTTCCCGTTTTCATCGGCCTTGGTCTCT
>DATDGH010000952.1:0-3346 GCA_036522215.1 Candidatus Angelobacter sp.
ATGATAGCCGGCCCGGACATGGTGCTGCTTCGCACTCCAGCTTCGGTGCATGGCGAAAATTTGCACTCCGTCTCCGATTTCACCGTTCGCGAAGGCCAGACTGTTCCCTTTGTCCTCACCTATCGTGCCTCTCATCTGTCACCACCGCGGATCATCGATCCGGAAAAAGCGCTGAAGCACACAGAAGCATTCTGGAAACAATGGGCTGGTCGCTGTACCTATCGTGGCCCTTGGGAAGCACAAGTAGAACGCTCACTCATCACGCTCAAGGCGCTCACCTATGCCCCCACCGGCGGGCTGCTGGCCGCTGCCACTACCTCGCTGCCGGAACAGCCTGGAGGACAAAGAAACTGGGATTATCGCTTCTGCTGGCTTCGCGATGCTACGTTCGCTCTCTTTTCCCTGATGCAGACCGGATACTATGATGAAGCTGCGGCCTGGCTGAACTGGCTCTTGCGCGCAGTGGCCGGCAGTCCGGACCAGGTGCAGATTGTTTACGGTCTGGCGGGAGAACGCGAGCTTCCTGAAATGGAATTGCCCTGGCTGCCCGGCTACGCGAATTCCCGTCCCGTACGCATTGGCAATGCCGCCTCGGAGCAACTGCAGCTCGACATCTACGGCGAAATCTCCGCCGTCCTCCATCAGGCCCGCAAGGGAAACCTGCCTAGCAATGAGCAGGAAGTTGCATTGCAATGGAAGCTGCTGGAGCATCTGGAAAAGATCTGGCGCGAACCGGATGAAGGCATCTGGGAGGTGCGCGGACCGCAGCGCCATTTCACCCATTCCAAAGTCATGGCGTGGTTGGCTTTCGATCGCGCTATTGAGAGTTGCGAGCAATTCGGACTGGACGGCCCGGTTGACCGTTGGCGCGCCATCCGCCAGCAGATTCATGACGACGTGTGTCAAAAGGCCTATGACCCGGAGCTGGGCAGCTTTGTCCAGTCTTACGGATCGAAACAACTGGACGCCAGCCTCCTTTTTCTGGCCAAGAGCCGCTTTCTCCCCTTGGATGATCCCCGCATTCTCGGCACTGTTCAAGCCATCGACCGCAACCTCATCAGAGATGGTTTCGTCTTGCGCTATAACACCCACACGGTGGACGACGGATTGCCTCCGGGCGAAGGCGCCTTTCTGCCCTGCAGCTTCTGGCTGGCGGACGTCTATCTCTTGCTCGGCAGAACCAACGAAGCCCAGGCCCTCTTTGACAAGCTGCTGCAGCTTCCCAATGATGTTGGCCTGTTATCTGAAGAATATGACGTTGCCGGCAAGCGCCTGCTCGGTAATTTTCCCCAGGCATTCTCGCATGTGGCGTTGGTGAATACCGCGTTGCGCCTGACTCAAGCCGCTACCGCGGATCCAAAACCCGAAATGCCTAAAGCAGCGTAGATTGTGTCATCGCTTCATGATCTCATCCCCACCCCTTACCCTGCCCACGGTTCTGTAACCCTTCAGCCTGTTTTGGTTGCCGGCTGAGTGCTTCGATCTTGGCATTGCGCCCTGCGCGCGATTGCTGTAAAAAGACTCCTTGACGAAATCTCCAACCACTAGTGAATTCTTTCGCCGCATCGGCGTGAAAGGCTGGCGCAAGAGCGCCTTTTTTACCTTCAGCTCGCGCTATCCCGTGTTGCGGCGATGGCTGATCTCTCAACTCCTTCACCAAGACAAAAACATTCTCTCCATCGGCTGTGGCAGTGGAGAACTTGAAAGCGACCTGGCCAGGACAGGCCGTCGGGTGGCAGGGCTCGATATTTGTTACGAGTTGCTCGAGCGAGCGCGCAAGCGTGGCTTGAAAAATCTTGTTCAAGCGGACGCCCTCAGGCTTCCTTTTGTCTCTTCATCTTTTGATCTGGTGGTATTCCCCGAATCCATCGGGTATTTCTCGATGCATGAAGGGCTGCCGGGCGTGGCCCGCGTGCTGAAGCAGCGTGGACGGATTCTGATTACAGCCTATGCCACCAATTTTGCTTCTGACGATATCTATAAGAAGAGCAGCGTGCAAGACTTCACCGGCGAATTGCAGTCTGCCGGCTTCAGCATTGTGGACCACAAGCTGCTGACCATCAAAAACAGCAGCGTGACCGAAGTTTCTTCCCCCGATCACGCTGAAATCATTTACATTCTGGCGCAAAAGCAAGGTTCTTTCACGCCGGCACCCAGCTAACCATACCCCGGGTTCGGAGTCCAATTTCTTATGTCGCTCGCCCCGTTTGCATCGTTGTTTCAAGACCTGCGTTACGGCTTTCGCATGTTGAAGAAGTCGCCGGGATTTGCCGTCATCGCGGTCCTCACCCTCGCTCTCGGCATTGGAGTTAACACCACGATTTTCTCCGTGGTAGACGGGGTTCTCCTCAATCCCCTGCCATTTCATGACAGCCGGCAGCTCGTTTCTCTTTTCGAGAAAATTCCCAACTTCGATAACGGCTCCATTTCTTATCCCAATTTCGTCGACTGGCGGAGCATGAACCGCACATTCTCAGACATGGCCGCATATCGTTCCCATGGCTTTGACCTTTCCGGCGCGGGCGAGCCGGAGCGGCTCGAAGGTGAAATGATCTCTCACGGTTTTTTTGAAATTCTGGGCGTCAGCCCGCTCCTGGGACGAACATTTTCTGCCGACGAAGACCGCCTCGGCGCCAATCCCACCGCCATGATCTCTGAAGGACTATGGAGACGTAAGTTCGGCTCTTCCCCCGACATCATCGGCCAGCGGCTCATCCTGAATGGCGTGGGACGAACGGTAGTCGGCGTAGTGCCATCCAGCTTCCATCTTCACATCCAGAACTTTCAGCGTGGCACGCCGCTGATTGAGGTCTACACCCCGGTAGGGGAATACAACGAGCCGCATTTCTACAATGCGCGGGGCTCCGGCTGGGGCCTGGATGCAATCGGACGGCTCAAACCCACTGTCACCCTTGACCAGGCGCGCGAGGATATGGATAGAGTTTCCCGCGCTCTGGCTGCGGCTTATCCGGACATCGATTCCGATAAGAGTGCAAACCTGCTGTCCTTGAAAGAAGAGATGGTGGGTCGCGTCCGTTCCCTGCTGTTGGTGCTGCTGGGTTCAGTTGCATGCGTGCTTCTGATCGCGTGCGTCAATGTTGCCAATCTCTTGCTTGCCCGCTCCACCACACGCCAGCACGAGTTTGCGGTACGCATAGCTCTGGGTGCAAGCCAGATGCGCCTGATTCGGCAATTACTGACGGAGAGTGTTCTACTCGGGCTTATCGGCGGTGTCGCAGGACTGTTGCTGGCCAAATTTGGGACCAGGGCTGCCCTGGCGGCCGTTCCCGGAACTCTGCCCCGGCCCGAAGATATTGGTCTCGATTCCCGCGTTCTGCTCTTCACC
>DATDGH010000953.1:0-7295 GCA_036522215.1 Candidatus Angelobacter sp.
CCTGGCCTACTGGGGCACACACGCGCTTGGCGCGTTTCAGCCTGCAGACATGCTTGGGATGCAAAAGGTGCAACTGGATGGTTGGGTGCTTGGTTTTGCCCTGCTGCTCTCTGTGGGTGCGAGTATAGCCTTTGGGTTGGCTCCTGCGCTTTTGACCGCAGCGTCCGACGTCCAGTCAAGTTTGAAGGCCAGCACGGCACAATCCAGCACCGGCGCCGGCCGCTTGCGGGCGCGCAATTTCCTGGCCGCAGGAGAGATTGCGTTAGCTGTAGTTCTGGTCACCGCGGCGGGCCTGCTGGTGCGCAGCCTGATTGCCATGACTTCAGTGAATCCCGGCTTCAACGTTGCCCATGTTCTCAAAGCAGAGATATCACTTCCCCGCTATCAATACTCTAAGCCTCAGCAGTGGACAGCCTTTTCTGACGCTCTCCTGGAGCGAATCCAGAACCAGCCCGGCCTGCAGGATTCAGCCATTGGCGTGCCGCTGCCGCTGGTCGATGCCGGCGTTAAGTTGAAGTTCTCCATCGCCGGTCATGCCGCCTTGCCTCCGGGAACACCCACTCTTGCTAATTACGTTTCCGTGAGTCCGGAATATTTTCGCGTCATGGGAATTCCTCTGCTGCGTGGACGCATCTTCGCTCACGAAGATTCCGGCTCTTCCCCCCACGTGGCCATCATCAGTGAATCGTTTGCCAAGTTTTATTTTCGCGATGAGGACCCAATCGGCAAAAAACTTATGTTCGGATTCCCGCCCGACTCGGATGTGACTCGGGAGGTAGTTGGCGTGGTTGCCAACATACGGGACGAGGCGTTGTCTAAGGAGCCCGAGCCGATGATGTACGTGCCTTTCGCTCAGGCGCCATTCTGGGGTGGTGAGCTGGTGGTGAAGAGTACGTTGGCGCCCGCATCTGTGGTGGGGACGATACGTGAAGTGGTCCGAAGCTTAGACAAAGACCTCCCCGTAACCGATATTGCCACCATGCCCGACATTCTTGATGCTTCCGTGTCCCAGCCTAAATTTCGTACCTGGCTGCTGAGCGCATTTGGTGGAGTGGCCCTGCTCTTGGCTGCAGCGGGAATTTTTGGCGTGGTTTCATATTCTGTGGCCAGCCGGACCAGGGAATTTGGAGTGCGTGCCGCACTCGGCGCTACGCCCGCATCCATCAGAAAAATGGTCTTGCTGGAAGGCCTCACTCTGGGCGGCATTGGGCTAAGCATAGGGTTGGCAGCCGCACTGGGGTTTGCGCGCTTGCTGAAGGGTGAGCTCTACGGCGTAGCTGCATATGATCCCGCTACTTTCCTGGTCTGTGCTGCCGTTTTGCTGGCTGTGGCGCTCATGGCCTGCTACATCCCGGCGCGCCGCGCCATGCGAGTGGATCCAATGGTCGCGCTGCGTTGCGAATAATTTGCAAACATTATTGCCATCCCATCAGAATCTGATCTTCAGGTCTCTTGGGATGTAACCCTGTAGAATCAATGCGATGCTAATCATTTTGTTTCGATCGAAGCTGACCAACGCCGCCGGTGAAGACTATCAGGCGATGAATGCAGAGATGGAATCTCTGGTGCGCCAGAATCCCGGATTCATTGACGTAAAGAGCTACAAGTCTGAGGAGGGCGAGCGGCTCACCGTGGTGTGGTGGCGCGACGAAGAGTCTCTGCGGGAGTGGCGGGAGCTGATGCGCCATCGCCAAGCACAGAAGACCGGCCGCGCGAAATGGTACCAATACTACGAAATGGAAGTGGCTAGCGTGATTCGCACCTCGAGTTTCGAGCGTACTTCCAAATGAACTTTCCTGATTTCCTTTGTGTACTCCCTGAATCGCAGTGAGCCCGCATTATGTATTTTTGTCATTCGAACGCAATATGGACGGACTATCCTGAACTGGTTCCCGGTCTGCTCCTGGCGGAGGGAATCACAAAGAACGCTGCCATTGGCCCTCAGGTAGAAAAATTCTACGCCATAGCAGCATCTCGGCTGTCGCACAACTCGGAAGGAGAGCTTCCTGAAGTTCAGGCTTGGCGGCGCGTCTTTTCCAGGATGGGCCTGAAGCCAACCCAATACCGCTGCGCCTCGGAGTCGCTTTTACGACGTTTTAGAAAAGAAAAGTCCCTGCCCCAACTTCATCCCGTGATCGACCTCTGCAACTCTATCGCCATGGCCTTCGCCATCCCGGTTGCTGTGTTCGATGTCTCTAGAATCGCGGAATACATTGAAGTTCGGCGTGCCACCGGATCGGAAACTTACCTGGCATTTTCTGGTGAGACGGAAAACCCTGAACCTGGCGAAGTAATTTTTGCTGATCACGCAGGCCGAGCGCACGCGCGGCGATGGACAAACCGGCAGAGTGGATACTCGGCCGTTCGGGATGAGACTTCAACCGTTCTGATCGTCGCCGAGGGTGTACACAATTCAGCGCTCCCAGATCTTCAGAAACTGATGAGTACGATTGAGAACGAGCTCACCACCAGCGGATTCAATGTTCCACGGACTGGGATCCTGAACAAACTCTCTCCTCGATTTGAGTTTTGAAAAAGGTTAAAGCATTTTTATAGTAGGTGTAGACCGACCTCTTTCAACCATGCCAACGATGTAGCAACCCTTCAGCCTAAGAAGTTTGCGGGCTGAATGCTCTCCACTGATTGCTCGCTAAGCTGTTTGTAATCAGTGGATACTCAAGCGCATCGAAGTTGTTGGGTGTTTCTTCCGATGACCGGGGCCCCCGGCGCGCCCGCTGTTGGCGTGCTGGGGTGGTGGTGACCGGGGTCCCCGACGCGCGCCTCGCGTGGCGGGGTGGTGGTGACCCGATGACCCGATGCACCGATGACCCGATTGCAAAACACGACCAAAATGCCGGAAAGCAGTTAGTCGCTTTTATGAACTACGCCCTCGGCGTAGCGACCCAGCTTAGTCATCCGGCACGCCAATCTTCGATAACCGATAGCGCAGCGCATTCCTGGACAAACCCAGCATCCTTGCCGCCTGGCTCTTATTACCGTTGGCGCGGCGCAAGGCTTCACGAATGATCTCGTCTTCCCATTGCTCCAGGGTCATGCCTTCGGGCAGAAGCGCCGCGGGTGAACCGGCAGCGCTGCCGGGAACCCCTGAGTCCAGCGAGATGTCTTCCACATGGATCACCGGATCGGCAGAGAGCGCTACGGCCCTCTCGATGGTGTTCTCCAGTTGACGCACATTCCCGGGCCAGTGA
Organism: Candidatus Angelobacter sp.; assembly: GCA_036522215.1. GTDB lineage: Bacteria > Acidobacteriota > Terriglobia > Terriglobales > Acidobacteriaceae > Angelobacter. The sequence goes on from DATDGH010000953.1 coordinate 3,210, forward strand.
TAGTCCATGAGCAACTTCAGCGCCTCCGGCGTGATCTCCTGCACTTGCTTTCCGTTCTCTCGGGTAAAGCGCAACAAGAAGTGATTGACCAGGTCAGGAATATCTTCTTTGTGTTCCCGAAGAGGCGGAATATCGATGGGCACAACGTTCAGCCGGTAGTAAAGGTCTTCGCGAAAAGTTCCCTGCTCCAGCGCGGCACGCAGGTCTTTATTCGTTGCCGCGATCAACCGCACGTCCACTTTCAAGGTTTTGGTCCCGCCCAGCCGTTCGAACTCGCGCTCCTGCAGCACGCGCAGCAATTTGACCTGAATGGGCGCGGGGACATCGCCAATCTCATCCAGAAAGATGCTGCCTTTGTCCGCCAGTTCGAACTTTCCCGGCTTGCTGGTGTTGGCCCCGGTAAAGGCGCCTTTTTCGTAGCCAAAGAGTTCGCTCTCAAACAGATTGTCTGGGATGGCAGTGCTGTTGATCTTGATAAACGGCCCGGATGCCCTGCGCGAATTCTGATGAATGGCCCGCGCGATCAAATCCTTACCCACGCCACTCTCGCCCCCCAGCAGCACGGTGGAATTGGTGGAGGCGACACGCTCCACCAGGGCGAGGACCTCCTGCATCTTCGCGCTGCGGGCAATAATGTTCTGGTACTGATAGCGTTTCCCCAGGGCCTCCCTGAGGCTGCGGTTTTCCTCGCGCACACGCTGCACATCGAGTTCTTTTCTGATCACCAGCCGCAGCTCCGCCATCGAGAACGGCTTCAGCACGTAGTCGCTGGCCCCGGCCTTCATGGCTTCGACAGCAGTCTCCACCGTTCCGTATGCGGTCATCACCACGATGGGGACGGAAGCATTCCAGCGCTTGGCCTCTTGCAGGAATTCCAGGCCATTCATTCCCGGCAGCTTTAAATCCGTCACGATCAGATCAACGGCTTCACGCTGAAAGTATTTAAGGCCGCTTTCGGCGTCCTGGACGGTATGCACGGCATGGCCGTCTTCTCCCAGGCTGATCTCCAGCAGCCTGCGCATTTTGGGTTCGTCTTCAACAATCAGAATGTTGGGCATCAAAAAACTTAGTGTATCTGTACTTCCTTTCCTTTCTCCTGCACGGTCTGAATGGCCGGAGCTTGGGGGAATGAAACGTGGAAACATGCCCCGTGTCCCGCGTCACTTATCACCCGCACCGCTCCTCCGTGAGCATCAACAATCTTGGTAACAATGGCAAGTCCCAGCCCCACACCGTTTTGCTTGGTTGTAAAAAAAGGATTAAAGATCTGTTCTTTCAGATCGGGGGGAATTCCAGGTCCGGTGTCCTCAATTTCAGCCACAATTTTCTGGGACGCACCTGCGTGCACCCTGATGCTCAATTTGCCGCCTTGCTCGGCCATGGCCTCGCAGGCATTAGAAATCAGATTAGTAAAAACCTGGTCGCAAAGCTGCTGATCCAGCATCACCTGCGGAAGGCCAGGCGCGTAATCCCGTTTCACCACAATTTTGTCCATCGACTGCTGTTCAGAGACGCTCTTGAGCGCTCTTTCCACCAGTTGCGGCAGGTCCGTAGCGCGGAGCTGCAGTTGCGAGGGCCGGGCAAAATCCAGAAAACGGCTCACCAGGGCGCTCAGGCGATTGACCTCGGTATAAATGTAGCTGGATAACTCCCTGGCCAGAGCATCAGATTCCGTGAGCTTCTGGTTGAGTATCTCCGCTGAACCTTTGATCACGCCCAGCGGATTGCGGATCTCATGGGCGAGGCCGGCAGAGAGTTGCCCCAGAGCAGCCAGACGCTCTGCTCGCCGTGCCTCTGCCTGCGCTTTGTTGAGATTCTCATTGGCAATCGTAAGGTCTTCCGCGAGCAACTGAAACCGTCGATTCTCCTCCCTGTATCTCATCACAAAGCGATTCACAATCATGGCCACCAGGAAGAAGAAGGCGATGCGGAGACCTAACTCGCCTTCCGCCTTCGTGTCCAGTTCGAATTCCAGAACCGCGGGTATCAGGTAGGAGAGGTAGGCGCCGGAAGCGACTGCCGTCCAAAACAACGTCCCCCAAGGCCCAAAGTACATGGCAGCCGTCATGATGGGCAGATAGTAGATGGGGTAGTAGCTGCTGTTAATGCCGCTGATCTCTCCCGTGTGATTGATCAGGATCGTGGCCAGACCAATCTTGAAAAGGACGGAGTAAATTCGTCCCCGCTCGGGTACCAAAGCAATGAATCGAGTTTCCAGAAGTTGAAAAAGAGCAATCGCCCCCAGGAGTTCCAACTTGTGCGGTTCAGTTGCCGGCGGAAGCAGGGCCAGACAGAGGAGGAACAGCATCCAGGCAAGATCAAACCAACGCGCGCTGGGGCGTGCTTCGCCGGGCATGAGAAAAGTAATTAGTACTTAGTCATTAGTATTTAGCAAAATCGAAGCAAAAGCAAAGAGGAGGCAAGACAAGCTCCCGCCAAAAATCAACGTCGATCGTCTAATTTAAAGGTCATTTCGATATTGACTTCGACTGGTACCGGTGTTCCGCAGCGAGCGGCGGGTTTGAATCGCCACCTCTTTACCGCTGCTATGGCCTTTTCGTCCAGACCCCTACCAAGAGCGCGCGATACGGCAGCATTGCTAATCCGTCCATCCGGACCGATGACGACTATTAGCACAACCGTACCCTCCAGCCCGGCTTTGAGGGCTTCATCAGAGTAGTCGGGATCTGGTAGATGAATCGGCAGAGGCGCCGAAACGCCGAGGCCGACGCGATGGGCCCCGCCATAGAAGCTGAAGTCCTCATCCGGGAGGCGGAATAGCCGGTTCATCATGTCCATAACAGCCGCGTCGTCGGCTCGCGGAGGGAGCTCCGCTTCAATCGATACCTGCTGCCCTTCAGTTGTCGAACGTTCACTTCCCTCTCTGCTACTGGCTTGAGCACCTTCAGCAACTTCACGAACTTGCCTTATTCCGCAATCGTAAAGAACGTGAACTCTCTGCCCGGCTATCTTAATCTTGCCGTCTTCAACGTGTGCATCCCGAATCCGTATACCTACGCATTTTGTCCAATCGCCCCACATAGCATTGGATACGAGTTTTGCCGAGACGTCGAACTTCAGCTCTTCGCCACAGGAGGGAACACGCAAAGTCACCAGTTTGTCTTTGTATTTGTCTGCCAGGCCGGAAGCAGCCGAGGTGCCAAGCCCTGATAGGAGCGCGATTAAGCAACCAAAAACAAACCAAACACAGCCGGGCCATGCCGGCCGAACCGATAGTGTTCTTTTAGACATCCGATTTTCCCGATTTTGCCACCTACGAGTTTTTGAAATATCCATCAAATCTTACAGCGAATCTGCCGGCTTTCACGCCAAAAAAGATCGCTCACCTTGACATCCTTCTGACGTCAACTGAGAATGTGCCCATGAACGATTCCTACAGCAGCAAGCTGGCGGGTGTGGTTTTGCCCGATGTTGACGGCCAAAAGGTTCAACTCGGCTCGCTTTGGGCCAACCAGTCGGCGGTTCTGGTATTTCTTCGTCACTGGGGTTGAATTTTCTGCCGTGAGCATGTCGCGCAGTTGCGCGAGTACGAACAAAGATTCAAGGCCAATGGCGCACGACTCGCAGCGGTAGGACTGGGCGATGCGAACTATGCTCGTGCCTTCCGCGAGGAGACCGGCATCACCTTTCCGCTTTTGATCGACGAGCAACGTGAAGCTTATCGAACCGTTGGGCTGAAGAAAGCGTCTCTACTGCACCTTTTCCGCAAAGACAACGCCCTCGCCCGCAAGCGCGCCAAAGCCGGCGGTCATCGCCAGCACAAGCTGGGCAAAGATCCGCTCCAGCTAGGCGGAACCTTCGTCTTCGCTCCAGGAAACGTGGACCGCCTGGTCCACATCAGCGAAACCTTCGGGGACAACGCAGCGCCGGAATCAATTCTGGAAGCGTTATAAACAAGCATTTAGCAATCAGCACTCAGCATTCAGCCAAAGAAACAGGATTCACGAATGAAAGATTTTCGCGATTTGAAAGTGTGGGAAAAGGCGCATGCACTGGCGCTCGCATGCTATAAGAAAACTGCCGCCTTTCCTAAGCAGGAAATGTTCGGTCTCATTTCGCAAATCC
>DATDGH010000954.1:0-12543 GCA_036522215.1 Candidatus Angelobacter sp.
ATAGCCAGCCCAGCAGAGACGGCCGCCTTCCTCCGCCGTCTCTGCTGTCCTTTTTTTGTGTAGCACCCGAATCCTGCGTGGTACACGCACGAGCACTAGTATCCCCACAGCCAAACGGGAAGTCTGGGGTTTCAAACTACCCAATTACCAAAACCGGGGTCTCCGACGCGCGCTTCGCGTGGCGGGGTGGAAGTTACGAAATTACCAAATTGGACCCATTGGCTTTCCCTATAAAACGATTTATCCCTTTAATTCATTCGATTCATTATTTTTTTATAAATTTATTAAAACGATTGTATACTTTTGCATGTTTTGCCTGGAGGAGAAGGCCTCTTTACCCAAAGCACGAGTGAAAAGGAGATCTCCAGATGATCCGGAAATCCGCGGTTGTACTGAGTATCTGCGCTTTGCTGAGCCTGGCTTCGCTCCCAACCTTCGCCCAAACCATTCCCAACTGGCAGCCGAATACGGCTTACGCAGTGGGCGCTTTGGTCATGTTCAACGGTGTCGAATACAAATGTATTCAGGCACACACCTCACAAGTAGGATGGGAACCACCCAACGTGCCGGCCCTGTGGCAACCTGTGACAGGCGGGGGAGGCGGCGGCTGTTCCGCTGCGCCCGGCGTGCCCACCGGCCTTGCCGCTTCATCTACCACAAGTTCGGGAACTTCGCTAAGCTGGTCCGCAGCCAGCGCGCCCACCGGATGTAGCGTGAGCAGCTACACCGTGTTCCAGAATGGGAGCTCGATCGGCACTTCAGGCAGCACCAGCTTCAATGTTTCCGGACTGGCGTCCTCGACAACTTTCAGCTTCAGCGTCTCGGCCGCTGATTCCTTTGGCAGCTCCGCGCAGAGCAGTGCGGTCAGCGTCACCACTCAGTCCTCGGGTGGCGGTGGCGGTGGCGGCAGTTGCGGCACACCCTGGAATGCAGCCACCGCTTACAGCTCACCGGGAACTTTGGTGAGCCGCAATGGCATCAACTACAAGAACAACTTCTGGACCCAGGGCGATGACCCGGCCACACATAATGGCGGGCCAGGAAGCGGCCAACCCTGGACCAACGTGGGAACATGCAGCGCATGTAGCACCAAACCCAACGCGCCCGGCACGCCCACTGCTTCAGGAACCACGTTCAACAGTACGAATTTGAGCTGGCCAGGAGTTACAGCGCCCGCCAACTGCAGTATCACTGGCTACACCGTCCTGAAGAATGGCAGCTCCATCGGCACCACCACCGGAACCAGCTTTGCTGTTGGCGGACTCACAGCGCAGAGTACCTTCAGCTTCAGCGTTGAAGCCAATGACGGCGCCGGGGCGTCCGCGCCAAGCGCTTCTGTCTCCGTGACCACTCCAGCATGCAGTGGCTCATGCAGCAGCGGCAACGTAACCTTTGCCGCTTACAAGGACGTAACCATTAACGCCGACTTCAACACCGGCCTGCAACGCTCTGCGGCTACCGGTACGGTCCAGCCCGTCACCAGCGCCATGCCCAACTCTACTTTGGTCTGGGCCTTTGCCACCGGCACCTGCGGCTCGGAAAATTGGGGCGGCATCTCGTCGGCTATGGAAGCCACCAACGTTCAGGCTTTCGTCAATGCCGGCAAGAAATACATACTCAGCACCGGCGGCGCTAACGGGACATTCGACTGTCCCACGGGCCAGGGGTTGATCAACTTCATCAACACCTACAACTCGGCGAATCTGGTCGGGGTCGACTTCGACATCGAGGGCGGTCAGTCGCAACAGATCATCGACAATCTGATCAATGCGACCAAGGCAGCCCAACAACAGTTCCCCAACCTGCAATTCAGCTTCACCATTCCCTCGCTCGGTTCCCTCTCAGCTAACCCCATCACAGGTGGAGGTATCGGCACGACTGTGGTGAGCGAGATCAAGCGCCTGGGTCTGAGCGGTAATTACTTCATCAACCTGATGACGTTCGACTACGGCTCAACCAGCCCCAACAACTGCGTGGTAGCAAACGGCAAATGCGATATGGGTCAATCTGCCATCGCCGCCGCGCAAGCCCTCAACCAGCAATCCGGCATCCCCTTCAAAAACATCGGGCTCACGCAGGACATCGGCCAGGCTGATACCCAGGACGAGGTCACAACCCTGCAGAACATTGATGCCCTCAACGCGTTCGTTCTATCCAACGGCCTGGCAGGCTCCCGCTTCTGGTCGTTCGACCGCGACACACCCGGCTCCTGCCCGGTAGGCCCGCCTTCATCGTCTACCTGCAACGGTACCGGCAACGCACCACTCGCCTTTACGCACGAATTCATGAACAGTTTGGGCGTGCAATAACCAGTCAGGGTCGGTCTGAAACATGACCGACCCTTTTTTACTGTTCCTGTAACCCGTTACTACTCCCACGTTATTGCGACCGGCGGGCCGCCTCGATGGGCGCTATCTCTACCACTACATCGCGGCGCGCGAAATACATAACGTCATAGCGGTCGACTGTGGGATCACAATGCGGCGGAATGAATTCAACGCGTTCGCCCAACGCAATTGGAGAAGCCTGGGAGGGGCGCGTCAACCCACCATGTTCGTCACCGAAATAAAAATAGCGTGAGCCAGCAAAGCACTTTCCGGTTGGCCGGGGCACGGGACCGTCAGTAGCGAACGCCTTCAGACCCGCGTCCACAGTGACCCACTCTTCCGCGTTGATGCTGATCACCTGCGCCTGAACGAAGAGGCTCTGCTCGAAAGCGCCGTCCGCGTCATCGCCAAGCGCATCCCGATATTGGTTATCCATAAAGATATAAGATCCAGGCTGGACCTCGTTCAGTACCCGGAGTGCGGCATCCGCTGAGAAAGTGCCGGTACCGCCGCCGGTGACGAGCGGCACCTGATATGCGCGGTCGCGTAAGGCGTCCACTGCCGCTGTGAGCCGCGCCATTCCGCTTTCTACGGCTTTCAGCCTTTCAGACGCGCCAACTGTGTGCTGCCAATGCCCACCATAACCTTGCACACCAGCCAGACGGAGCGATGGGTGGCCTGCGATCTGTTCTGCCAAGGTGACCGCAGCCGCTGGCGTAGTGACGCCGGTGCGTCCGAGGCCGACATCGATATCGATCAGCACGGAGAGGCACACCTTGGCTGTGGATGCCGCCACGGCTAAAGCCTCGATCTGTTCCCTATGGTCGGCCACCAGCAGCAAACTGGGATCGACGCGGGCAAGTGCTGCCGCACGCGCGGCTGCATCGCTCCCGACCACTGGAGAAGTGACAAGCAATCCGCGCAGACCGCCTTCGGACAGAGCTTCCGCCTCGCCCAACTTGACGCAGCAAAGTCCTACGGCGCCAGCCTCGATCTGCCGGCGTCCGATGGTGGCCGACTTGTGCGACTTGGCGTGCGGCCGGAGCGCCAGGCCGGCGGTGGCAGCACGTTGGGCCATGCGCCCGATATTGCGTTCGAATGCGTCCAAATCAACAACCAGCGCAGGAGTTGGTACCTGGAAACGCGAACCCGCACAGCCGACCCGCGCCTCCGCCTGTTTGGTAATGGTTGGATGGGTACGCATCTCATCGGTGAAGAGCATCGAGCATCTCCTTTTGCTTCGATGATTGTCCGCCGTTCATTCTACATATTCGAATTGCAGGTTCCGTCAATTCTCTGCGCCCTCCGTGTCCTCCGTGGTGAGGGTGTTGGGTTTGGATTTCGCTAGAGGCTTCGCATGGTCTCAAATTGGGGAACCCGTTTTGCTTTGAGGTATAGTGTGTGCTCGTGAAGCTTGCACTATGGCTCGTCGGCGTGTGGTCCATTCTCGTTATCACGAACGGCTGTACGAAGCAGTCGCCAATCTCGAAGCAAGAAAAACCGTCAGATGTCAAAATTCAACCTCACGTACAAGGTGATGAACCCCCTGTTGTAACCTTCGACACGACCCTGGCGAAAACCAAGTCAGAGCCTGTCGGCGTTCAACTTTACGATTGCACCTACGTAGCTGGCGGGAAAACGTCAAGATTCCAGATTGAATTTAAGCAAACCCGGCCTATGTCAGGCGAAATCCCTGTTGCTCCGGGAGAGGGGAAATTTCTGGCTGTGGCTGGTTCGGACAATTCCGTGTTGCTGGAGGACCTCAAGAAGGCACTTGACGCCAAGCACATGCCCAGCCACACACCGCGAATTCCAGAGCTTGCGTTTGATGCTGTGGTTCTGGGACAAAAACAGAGCCGCGACGCGTCAGGTGGATTCTCTTCCAAACCCGTTGGAGACTGGATTCTGATCAAGCTATTTTTTCCCAAAGGTCGCGACGACGAGGCTGAAGTGTTCCTTAATTTGAATCCGGTGCTCGGCAAAGGTGAATTCTCACTCAAGGATTCTGACTACGGCGACTATCTCTTGCGCGAATTTGCCAAAGTGTTGTGAGATCAGCGTTCGCAGCTGTCCCCGCAATTCACGCCTTCCGCGTTTTCATGGTCATACTCTGCGCCCTCCGCGTCCTCGTAAGGGGGTTTAAGCTATGGCCTGTTGCCTTCTGCCGCGCCCTGTTCCCTTTCTTTTACCCTCGCCCTGTAGGTTTTGTCATTCCGAGCCGTGCGAGGAATCTGCTGTTGATTTTGACTTGCTGTTGCCTGTTGCCTCTGCTGGAAATAACAATCGAGCCCCAGCGGGGGCGACACGAATTGAATGCTCTCCTCCTTCAGCCCAATTCGCGTATCCCCTGTCCTCTTGAGCGTAGGACGCATACCGACTTCAGCGGGATGCGGACGAAGTCGACCTGTCCCGGCGAGCCGTGGAAAGATCTGGGTTTTGATCTTCCTGTTACCTGTTGCCTATGGCCTGTGGCCTGCCTTGCTGGTTAAAACCAGTGAATCTGACGCTATTTAGACAGCACTTCATTGACTTCCCATCATCCCCATGCAATTCTGAAACCGTGAGACAAATCGCCCCAGGGCGAGCGGGACTTTGTGGTTCCCGTAACGATCTTTGACAACTGAATACTTGACGCGTTTCCGCAACCGAATCGCGGAAGCAGAGGGAAAAGTGTATCCGCGCTTGCCTAGCGAGCGCCGAGGGAAAAGTGTGCCCCACGCGAAATCGATGCAGTGCTGCGCGAAGTAAACCGCAGCACCACCGACCGTAATTTTGAGTCGAGGCTTGAGGTTCGCAAGGCTACGAAACTAGCCAAGGGCTTCGCCCTTGATATCCCTTGCAGCTAGGTTTTGGTTTTGATTTTAAATTACCAAATTACCAACTTACTCAATTACCAAATTCTCGGCGAGAACGAAGTTGTCTCCGTAGCAACGAGACCAAAATTCACGTAACCGCTCGCATAACGGCGTAAACTCTGCTTCCCTGTTCGGGTTTCCAGAGGAAAAGTGGGCTGTTTCCGCCTTTGCCCCTAAAGGGCACAAGCAAAAGAGGCCTTTAAAAGGCCTTTTGCGACGGCAACTCTCTAACAAATCAACGAGATGCGCAGCCTTACGGCCTTTGCCCTCATTTTCGCAAAATGTTTACCAGGTGGTTAACTCTGCTGGTTTTACCCATCCTTTGGCAATGGCAATATGGGTTGCTTTGCGTCCTTGGTGTCCTTAGCGGTAGAAAGTTTCGCCCTTTTGGGGTCCGGCAGATGGGCCTGCGGTTCCGGAACAAAAAAGAACAAATCTCGCCATTCCGGAACGAATATCTCTTTTCTTTTCAATAATGTTACCGAAGTTACGGATTTTAGTGCACAGCGCAATTTAGCCCTTTATGGGTCGCTATTCGTAGCGTAGCGCCACCATCGGATCCACGCGCGTGGCGCGGCGCGCCGGCAGGTAACCCGCGAGCAGCGCCATGGCTGAAAGCAGACAGACCGCCATCACTATCGTGATCGGGTCGCGCGGCTCCAGGCCGTACAACATTTTTTGCAGGACTTTGGCGCCGACCAGGGAGATCGCGAGGCCCGCAGTGAGCCCGGCGGCCAGGACGATCAGAACATCTCGCATCACCAGCCGGAGAATCGAATTTTGCTGAGCGCCCAGCGCCATGCGAATGCCGAATTCCACCTGCCGCTGTGTGACCAGGTAGCTGAGCACACCGTAGAGCCCGATCATGGCCAACAGCAGCGCCAGTACGCCAAAGAATCCGGAAAGAGTTGCGAGCAGACGCTCCTGGACAAGATTATCGTTCACCTGTTCGGCCAGAGTGTGAAATTCGAGAGGGATACCCTGGTTCACTTCGTTGACTGCCTTTTGCACGCTGGAGATCAGCAACCTGGGCGGAACCGAGGTACGCAAAACAAATTCCTGCGCGTATCCTTCGTTCGGCGGCGTCTGGGTTGTCGGCAGAAACACCGTGGACCGCATCTTTTCCCGCATGCGTTCGTATTTGGAATCCTTCACGATGCCGATGATCTCCACCTGTGGCCTGGTCTTGTCCTTGTACCAACCGAAGCGCCGCCCTACCGCATTGATGCCGGGAAAGAACTGGTGCGCCAGCGCCTGAGTGACGATGGCTACCGACGACGAGGTTTTGGTGTCATGCTCGTCGAAATCACGGCCAGCCAGCAGCGGCGTGCGCATGGTGGCGAAATAACCCGGGCTGACGAGGTTCACCAGGACGGAGTCGACTTCTCCTTGCGATGCGCCGGGCGTCTCCACCTGAATCATATTGAACCAGTTGTTATCCCCCATAGGCGTGGTGTACGAGCACGCGGCCGAGATTACGCCGGGAATCGCCTGGATCCGGCGACGAATTTCCTCGTAGGCTGTCGAGCGCTGCTCCACTGGGATTTTGTCGGTATCACGGGCAAACCATGGCGGTTTCGCTATGGCTACGAGCACGTTATTGCGGTCAAAGCCAACATCCAAAGTCAGGAGTTTGGTAAACGTCCGCAGCAGAAGGCCCCCGCCGACCAGCAACAGCAGCGAGAGCGCGACTTGGCCTCCCACAATCCACTTCCCTGCCCGGAAATGCGAACGGTTCTCACTCCCGGCTGTCGTTCTGGCTTTCATGGCCTCAATGAGAGCCACTCGGGTAGAACGCAGGGCGGGCAGGAGACCCACCAGCATCCCGGTGAGGACGGCTGCGGCGAAGGTAAATCCCAGTACAGGGCCATCCAGGGAGAGATCAAGAAAAACTGGGTTCCGCCCAGTTGAGAGATTTCGCACCAGCAGGATGCTGCCCCATCGGGCCAGGAGCAGACCAACGCCCCCGCCCATTACGGAGAGGAGCAGTGATTCGGTCAGCAATTGCTGGATCAGCCGCTTACGGGAAGCACCTAAAGCTTTGCGAATCGCAATTTCCCTGGTTCGCGTAGTCGCCCTGGCGAGCAGGAGGCTGGCAATGTTCGCGCAGGCAATCAACAACACGAGCGCAACAATCACCATCAGGATGGTGAGGGGCTCCTGGAATGTCTGGCGCAGGTCAGAGTACCCGCTTGAAGCAGGAGACACTACCAACTTGGTCAGCAAAAACCTTTGCTGATCCGGAGGATCCCAATCCGAATCCACACCAGCTTTGATAATGGAGGGCGAAAGAATCGCGATCCGGGCCTGGAGCTGCTCGAGTGGAATCCCCGCTTTGACACGGCCCATGGCGGTCAACCAGCCGCGGCTGGGGCTATTGATGTTGTCTTTGTCGAGAAGCACGCTGGCACACACCGGGACAGCGACATCAAAGTTCTTGCCTACCTCCACTCCGTAGAAGTGTTCCGGACTCACTCCAATCACCTGAAACGACTGCTGGTTCAGTGAGATTGTGCTGCCAAGAGCATTTTCAGCAGCGCCAAAATGGGATTGCCAGAATCCGTAGCTCAGGACGGCCGTGGGCGTGCATCCGCGATCATCATCAGCCGCCGAGATCAGCCTGCCCGCTGCCGGGGCGATGCCGAGCGTGTTGAAGTAATTGCCGCTTACAAATATTCCATTGACTAGCTTCGCCGCGCCTCCCTGCGCCAGATTGAACTGTACGGAACTCCAGGCTAACGTGCCAGAAAAAACATCCTGCTGGTCACGAATGGCCTCCCAAAGCGCATTCGAATAGCCGCCGTCTGGTTCCCTGCCCGGCCGCTGCGTGAGAACCAGCACAAACTCTTGAGGTTTTTGGATGGGTAACATTCGCAGGATCACTGAATTAATCATGCTGAAGATGGCGGTGTTGGCACCGATACCCAGGGCCAGTGAGAGCACAACTACAGTGGTGAGCACGGGAGTCTTGCGTAGCGAGCGCATGGCATAGTGCAAGTCCTGGCGGAGATGTTCCAGCCAGTGAAATGTCCAGAGATCGCGCGTTTTTTCCTTCAGCAGTGCCGCATTGCCGAAGGCGCGTTTTGAAGCCGCGTGTGCTTCGCTCTCTGCCACACCTTGAGCTCGCAGCTTCTGCTGGCGCATAGCCAGATGAAAAGCCATCTCGTCGTTGAGATCCTGTTCCAGGCGTTTGCGCCTGGTCAGCGCCCGCAATTTCTGCCGGAGGATGGACCAGAGTTCCATGTGTCGTCTCCTTGCTTAGAGCCTATGACCTCCACCATCGTCGACCTGTCGGATGCCTTCACAATCGGGTCATCGGGTCATCAGAAACCGTTCCTCCCATAAGCCGCTTATGGGAGTATAGACCAATCCTGCAGCCCAGGGTTAGCAAGTTATTTTTGCTACTCCACAAGTCCTGGCCACGAAGTTTGGGCGGCCGCATAGTTTTCCGGCGTGCCGATGTCCAGCAGATAATCAGTGATTCTGTACGCTGTCATCTTGCCCACCAGTTGAGGGAGAAGATGAAAGCCAATGTCGGCAGGCCGATTTGCTGGGATTAGCTCCAGGACCTTAGGATGAGCCACCATCACACCGGAAAAAGCCCAATTACTCTCCGGATGCGCTGGCTTCTCTACAAAGCTCTCGATGATATCGTCGCAGTTGATGCTCACGACGCCGCAGCGATTCGGATCAGGTACCTGATAGACGCCCAGCGTCGCCTGCGTGTTCTTGCGCCGATGAAACGCCAGCATCTCACGCAGATCCATGTTGGTGAGCACGTCGGCATAGAGCACAAAGAATGCTTCCTGATCAGCTACGAATTCGCGATTCTCCACCAGCGTTCCCGCGCTGCCCAGAAGTTCCTCTTCTTCGACAATCGTCAAGCGCACTCTGCTGTCTTGTCTGGCAGCAAATTCACGTACCTTCTGCGCATGTGCATGGACATTGATTAAGACATCCCTGATTCCTGCAGCATCGCAAAGCTCCAGCCAGATCTGGAGCAGCGGAACGCCTTGAATGGGCAGCAGGCACTTAGGCACATTGTCAGTCAGCGGCCGCAGGCGTATACCGCTGCCGGCGGCAAGGAGAAAGGCTTTTTTGCAGCAGTTAGCGCTCAGCATTCAGCACTCAGCCTGCGAACAGTATTGGCTAAAGACAAGCATTCATGACGGCATGGTTGCAAGAATGCGCACTCTGAAGGCATCTGCCCTGACGCAGCCTATGAGATTGTCGGGGCCTCTCTCTTGGTTCGAGGCAAGATTGAAACGACTTCGTTGGAGGCAAGCTCATCGTTCACCAGCACCCTGCATCCCTGGAAATCGAAGGCAAACCGCATCTCCTTGCTTCCTTCAGCGACGAGGGCCTGGCGAACGGCTGGCTGGTACGCCTCGTCGCAATACAGGAGCAGGAACCCTCCTCCGCCCGCGCCGGTGATTTTTCCTCCGCTGGCGCCTTGATCGCGAGCGATGGCATACATGCGGTCAATTGCCGGATTGGAAATTCTTTTAGATATTTTTTTCTTGTTCATCCAGCCTTCATGCAACAACGCCCCGAACTGATCCAGGTCGCCGGTGAACAATGTCTGACGCATTTTGCCCGCCAGTCTTTTAATCTGATGCAGGTATTCCAACGCCGCTCCTGACCTCGTAGACGCCTCCTGCTCTTGCAAAATGGACCACGAATTGTGGGCGGCGCCGGTGAAAAACAACATCAGCTTTCCCTGCAATGCATTGATTAAATCAGGATCAAGTCTCAGAGGTTCGATTTCTACCGAACCATCCTGGTTGAAAGACATGAAATTAAGGCCGCCGAAGACCGCAGCATATTCATCCTGCTTGCCCACAGGTTTGCCCAGCACAGTGCTGGCAATATAAAACGCCTTTTCCGCCAGGTCATCTTTTGAAAGCGGCAGGCCCAGGTGAGTGGCCATGGCTTGAAGCACATTGACGCAGACGCTGGCAGAAGAGCCAAGTCCGGTGCCGGGAGGAATTTCAGAAGCCAGGAAGAGGTCGACCGCGGCCTCGCAGCCCAATTCCTTCAGTACGGCAATGGGAATCTCCAAAGGTGTGCCGCGCACGCTCATACAGTGAATGTCTTTCCAGGTCTCAAACATCCGCAGGTCCGATGAGATGATCTGGATGTGGCCGTCTGTGCGCTCGCCCACAATGGTGTAAAAGTATTTGTTGATCGCCGTGCTCAGGACGGCGCCGCCATGGGCTTCGAAATAGGCGGGCAGGTCGGTGCCTCCGCCGCCAAAGCTGATTCTTACGGGGCTGCGAACAATAAGCATTTAGCACTCAGCAATCAGCATTCAGCCCGCGAACATCCTGGGCTGAAGGGTCGCAACCTCTTCGGCATGGTTACGAACACCGTATGGTAAATGCGAAAGTACCCTCGTGTGCGTAAAAAGATTTGGAAATTTGCCATACATCGTTGGCTTGCGCCCTGAAACACTTTATTAGATCGTAGGGTCCTCTCTGCCGCCCATTTGGAAAAACTGTTTGTAAGCGACTACTTCTAACGAAATGGGCGGGATCGAGGCAAGCTGAGAAACATCACCGCCGTCGCTTCCATTGCCACGCGGAAGAGATGATCTCTTCCAGTGACGAATGCTGCGGCTTCCAACCCATTTCCCGCATGATTCGTGCCGGACTGGCGCACAGGACCGCCGGATCTCCCGGCCGGCGCTTTTCCATGTGGGTGGGAACCGGATGGCCCACAACTTTTTCTACGGCGCGGCAAACAGCCTGGACGGAATAACTTTCTCCCAGACCGATGTTGTAGGCACGCATCCCTGGCTGGTTCATTCTATCCAGAGCACCGATGTGGGCGCTGGCGATGTCCAGGACGTGAACGTAATCACGCAGGCAGGTGCCATCCGGCGTTGGATAATCGCCGCCATAGATGCTGAAGACTTTCCGCTCTCCTGCAGCCGCTTCCAACAACAAGGGGATGATGTGAGTTTCCGGTTGATGCCTTTCGCCCAACTCGGCCGTCGCTCCGGCAGCGTTGAAATAACGCAAGGCGATCACGCTCCAGCCGTAGGCGCGCGCATACCAGTCGAGCGCACGCTCCAGCATCAGCTTAGTCTCACCGTAGGAATTCACCGGATTCTTTGGATCGTCTTCATCAATGGGGGTCTTTTCCGGAATGCCGTAGACGGCTGCTGAAGATGAAAAGACGAAGTTCCTGATCTGCGCCTCGCGCAGCGCCTCCAGCATAGTGATGCTGGAAGCCACATTGCGTTGAAAAAAAACTCCGGGATCGCTGACAGATTCGGCTACCAGAGCCTTGGCGGCGAAGTGGAAGACCACGTCGAAACGATTTTTCTTCAACAGCGATTGCAGCGCGGAACGGTCGGCCAGGTCCAACTGAAAGAAAGTTGCTCCCGTGGGCGCGGCGTCCCGGAATCCAGTTGAGAGATCGTCTATTACGGTTACCGAGTGTCCCCGGCGCAGCAACTCAGCGCAGCAGACAGAGCCTACGTACCCGGCTCCGCCTGTAACCAGCACATTTGCCATTCGATTCCTTATCCCCTCGAGTCACGAGAATCTTGATTCTGTGGAAGGCATTTATTTTCGCAGAAAATTGGTAATTGAGTAATTGGGTAATTGGGTAATTGAAAATCTTACGAGCGAACTTTGCGGTGAGTGCAGAACCAGAAGAGCAGGAAATCAGTAGGCACCGGTTCCGCGCAACACTCTGAGAGGCGTTGTTATGAGGATTTTGAAATCCAGCAACAAAGACCAGTGCTCCACGTAAAAAAGTTCCATCTCCACTCGCCGGGCATAGGAGACGTTCTGCCGGCCATATACCTGCCAGTATCCGGTCATGCCCGGCTTCATGTAGTGAAATATCCAGCGGACATTGTCGAACTTTTCCAGTTCAACGGAGGTAATCATTCGCGGACCCACCAGGCTCATGTCGCCCCGGAAAACATTCACAAGCTGCGGCAGTTCATCCAGGCTGAACCTCCTGATCATACGGCCCACAGGCGTGATCCGCGGATCGGCTTTGAGCTTGAAATTCTGCTCAAATTCCGCGCGCAGAGCGGGATTGTTGTGCAGGACTTTGTCCGCGTCCACGCTCATGCTGCGCAGTTTGAATGCGTCAAACTCTCCCTTCAATCCAACCACGCGGCGGCGATAAATGACCGGCCCGCCATCATGCAACTTGATGAACAGCGCAATCAACGCTATCACCGGCGAAAACAGAAGCAGCAATACGCTGGAGCCAAACACATCCATCAGACGCTTGATGGAGCGTTGCCATCTCTTCATGGGAACGCAGTGTGTCTCCGATTCCTGCCAATGGCTGGTTGCTGACATATCAGGCTTTGCGGTGGACTGCCGACTGGTTCT
>DATDGH010000955.1:0-8087 GCA_036522215.1 Candidatus Angelobacter sp.
ACCTAGTGTGAGGCCGAACCTATTTTTGAAACACGCTCTAGTCAAAACAGTATTACAGAACACGTACCAACCTCTCTTGTCGGAAAATGCTCTTCTTATTCTCTATCGTCTGAGACGCAATTTACTTGTTGAAGAAAGAGGCCGCGGCGAAGACACACATCAGCTCGAGATTGAAATGCCATCCGAGACACATCTCGAGGGCGCGAAATTGGCTCAAATTTCGCTGGAGGGGGCCTGGCTCCCCTCCGCACATTTGGAGGGCGCGGACCTTCGTCAGTGTCTCGCCACTGGCGCGAACCTTACAGATTCGTGCCTCAAAGGAGCGGTCGTATCCAAAGCGGATCTACACGCCGCGTGCTTGCTTAATGTTGATGCGAGTAACGCTGTCATGTGTGAAGTGAATCTCCAAGGCGCCGATTTGGCCTATTGCAATTTTACGCGAGCGGATTTGTCGGGCGCGATGCTGACCGCTCGTAACATCGATCTTGCAGTATTTAGGGAAGCAATTCTGCGATCAGCGACCTTACCTGCAGATAGCGAACTCGCAACGAGTGCTTCAGGCAGAGTACTGCATCCACACTCCCCGCAGTGGAATGAGGAACAATCCTTGCTGGAAGTACGAAGAATCGCAGCACGAGTTGCCAAGGGTAGCGGAGCATGGTTTGACGCAGAAGATATTGCGTCAGATGTGGTTCTTTATTTGCTTTCCAGACCTGGACAGGTTGGGCGAATCCGCAAAATGGAACCTAAAGCACTGCACAAATTTATAGGTGCGCTAGCCGTGCGGTTTCTTGCATCTCCGAATCGTGAGAGTGAGCGGTACGAGGTACCAATGGAATATCTGCGGCGACATCCTACATTTGGGGCTGACCCGGAGAATGCGCCTGACTCCGACCTTGTCAGCGAGGACGAGCTGCTTGATGCGATTCTTAACTCGAGCAACCCTGAAGAATTTCTTGGCACTACTGACGTAGATGTAGGAATCGACGAAGGCTGGTTGATACCTTATCTGAAAGAAGTCCTGACAGAATCCGCATTACGGATGTTGATTCACAGATACATCACCGGAAAATCAACCAAAGAGATAGCACAGGCTGAAGGAATGACAGAAATGCAAGTTGCTCGACAATTGAGCAAGGCACGTGAACTTGCCCGTCATGGTTTACGAAGCCGGCTTCAACGTACCCCACAGGACCCCGACTAAGAGCACGATTTACCGACCACCGGGCTGAACCGTTTTCGGAAAAAAGCGGTAAGCTGACCCAGCCAGATCTTACTGCCCAGGTTTTTCTGGTCCTTGCAGATCGTGGGCGCGAGACACCAGCTTCTTCAGTTTGCCTTCGATGGATGCATCCCCTATGTGCTCATCCTGGAGCACGCCATCGGCGTCTATGGTGAACGTGTGGGGGATCGCCTCCACGCCAAACATTTTGGCGACCGGACCGTTGAAGCCGCCGTCGCGATAGTGCAGCCACGTCATCCCATTCTTCTCGATGAAGTCTTTCCATTTGGCGTCATCGGTATCCAGGCTCACGCTCAGAATGACCAGCGGCTGTCCCTGAAAATTCTTTGCAATCGAACGCATATGGGGAAGGGCCTCGCGGCAGGGTCCGCACCACGTTGCCCAGAAATCCAGCAGCACAACCTTTCCCTTCATATCATCCAGGGAAACACGCCGGCCGTCCAGCGTGGTGACGGCAAAGGCCGGCGCCATCCTGGCCCGGGCCAGCTCAGGCTCGCTGATATAGCGCAATGCGCGCTGCCGCTCAGGATTGTCCGCCGGCCTCATTTTCACAAACTGCTCGAACTGGGCCTTGGCGGCATCGTCCTGTTTCAGATATGCCAGCGCCCGCCCGTCGACAAATATGGCGTCCGGAAAATTCGGCGCCACTGCGAGCGCCTGCGTGAACTGCTCGTGTGCGCGACTGAACAAGTCATCTTTGTGTTTCGTCAATCCTTCCCGAAACAGTACCATGCCCAACTGATAATGGGAGATCGCGATATCGTTATTACCCTGAGCATCCGCCACCATCTCTTCCGATGCGCTCTCGGCGGCTTTCCAGTCCTGAAGCTCAACTCCATACTTGATGATTTGCTTCTGGCAGGCCCGGCAATGGCCGCCGTCCTGCTTGTCTGCCTTCTTGAAGTTGTCAAGCGCAGACTCGACCATACGTTTTCTCAAAAACTCCTGGGCTTCCCTGAAGGCCTTCTGTGCTTTCTCACTTGTGGGCCCTTCCGCTGTCTGCTGTGACGGAGTTTGTGCAGCCATGCACATACACAGCATCACGATTGCGGCGTATCGCATACAAGCCTCCCCGTTGTAAGAACCGCGTTCCTGAAGTTATCACGATCAGGTATCGAAAGCTGGGCAAAAATTGCCAATCGCTACAACCAGGAAACCAGCGACAGGCGCGTATGATGATGCCATGTTCGCCATTGCGATCGCCTATCTCGGCCTGATTAGCGCATTCATTGGTGCGCTCTCGCTCATTAAGCCGCTGTCCTTTTTAGGTATCCCGACTCGGCAGCGTGGACTCATTTTTGTTGGAATCGGCATTGTAGTAACTGTTATCGGCTGCCTTCTGCCCGCAAGAGAAACACGGATAGACCCGATCCGCACCCAACTGGACCAATTTGTACCCGTCTATCAGTTCAGTGAAGTTCACTCGATCCGCATCACCGCAGACAAAGAACATGTCTATCGAGCAATCAAGTCTGTTACTCCCGATGAGATTCTCTTTCTGCGAACTCTGGTCTGGATTCGCCGCTTCGGCCGTCCCGGTCCCGAAAGTATCCTGAATCCGCCTAAGGACATGCCAATGCTGGATGTTGCCACCCGGACATCGTTCATCATGCTCGCCGACATTCCCAACCAGGAAATTGTAGTGGGTACGCTTGTGGGCGCTCCTCCCGGATGGAAGCCCAAAGGACCCACGCGGCACACGCCCGCGGACTTCAAGGCCTTGCACGAACCGGGCTTCGCTTTAGCCGCCATGAATTTCCGCATCGAGGAGGACGGGCCGGGCGCTTGCATCGTCAATACGGAAACGCGGGTTTACGCAACCGACGCGTCAGCGCGCCGCCGCTTTGCCGCATACTGGCGTGTGATCTATCCGGGAAGCGCTCTGATCCGCCGCATGTGGCTCAGGGCGATCCGGCTGAGAGCTACGGCGCAAGTGTCGCAGCAATAGGCTCGTACCGCAGCGCCGTCCTGGGTGACATGGATCCCAACCGGACGTCTAAGTCTCAAGGAGGGCGCGTCGTATGAAAGGCATCGGAAAGCTGGTTCTTGCTGTGCACCTCGCCGTGCTTTGCGGCTGGGCACAGGCTGGCAGGACGACGACTGCGTCAGATGATCCGATCTTCGGAATTTGGCGCGGACACTCCACCTGCATGGTGAAGGACAGTCCCTGCCACGACGAGATCAATATCTACCGGATTTCAAGGCTGGCGGGAAAGCCTGGGTTGATTACCGTCACCGGCGGCAAGATTGTGGACGGCAAGGAAGTTGTGATGGGATCTGGAGAATGGAAATACGATATGCAGAAGCACACCCTCGATAGCCCAAATGGCGCCATCCATCTCACCATCGAAGGAGACCAGTTGGAAGGAGCGTTGACGCTGCCCGATCACACCGTCTATCGCCGTATCTATCTGAAAAAGGAAAACTGAGGGTTCCCCAAAACCGCCAGTGGTTTTGACTTTTTCCGTAACCTGTTCAGTGAATCACCGGCAAAGTGATGTTCGATGGATGCTGGGCATCATGGTAGATGGTGTTGGTCGCTACCGCGGTTTTGGTGTTCTGGTTCAACGGCTCGCCGGTGTTGGGATTTACGTCAAAGCGTGGGAAGTTGCTGCTGGAAATATCTACGCGAATCCCGGGGTCTTTAACAAACAAAATCGAGGTTGGGTACAGCTCGATCCGGAACTTGTAAATCTGGCCCGGCTTCATCAGCGTCGCCTTCTCCAGAGAATCGCGATAGCGCGCGCGTACGATGCTGTCGCCGATATTGAGTTCCTCACCTTCAGGAAAATCTTTGCTTGGTGGATACACATCAATCAGCTTCGCGGTGAAGTCGGTATCGGGCGCGCTGGAAGAAGCCCACAGTGTGACCACCAGCGGCCCCGTCACCTCCATGTCCTGAGCCAGAAGCGGAGTTTGAAAAACGACGATATCTTTGCGAGTCGAGAGACGGCTGTGATCGGTGCAGCCCAGCACATCGGATCGGCAATGCTGATCGAATGCTCCGGCCTGCATCGCACCCAGTTGCGATGAAACGTTGCCGCCTATGGAAGGCACCGGATTCTTTGGATCAAACTGGAATTGCGATGGCGCTCCAGCCTTAGGCTTTTCTGGCCCCAGCGTGTGGTCTGCGTGCAGGTAATATGGAGTGGCGACTGCGCGCTTCAGCGGCCATTCCTGCTCCGTGCGCCAGTGGCCACCAATATAGATGCGTCCTTGCGGCGTTTTGTGGGCGTCACCGCCGCCCATGACAAAGATGCGTACCGGCCCTTCTTTGTCAGCGCCGTTCTGGATGCCCTTCAGCCAGCGGTCCATCCATTGCAGTTCTAATTGCCCAATGTCCACTTTGGCATCCGGTCCGAACTCCGCTTCTCCGGCGACACTCGTGCCCAGGCTGTTGTGGGTCCATGGCCCCATGGTCAGCCGTTGCGGACTCTTCTTGGTGCGCGCCAGATTGGCATAGTTCACGCTTGCGGTATTGATGTCCCAGGAATCGTACCAGCCGCTCACGTGATGCATGGGAATGTCTTTGTGCTCGCTCAGGTGGCTGAGCACATCCACTCCAATGTCTTTCCAGTAGGAGTCATAATCGCCGTGAGACATGATCTCCTCTAACGCCGAATCATAATCTGGCGCCAGCCGCAGCGGCGTGGTTCCGGCATGGAAAGGTAACTTCATCATGTATTGCTTGTAGTTCCGTGCAGTTTCCGCAAGTGTGTGCTGAGTAGCGGCATCTCCGGGATAAAAAGCCGGGTAGAGTGGACTCTCGACGGGATTTCCCAGGCTGAATAACCATGTGAAAAAACGCAATTCAAAAGCGCCGTTGTGCCGGAGCCCATATCGTCCTACATTGGTCGCCGCAACCAACGGCACCAGCGCCTTCAACGCCGGCGGACTTGCCAATGCTGCGGCGTGCTGCGTGCCGCCATCGTACGAGCCCCCTAACATGCCCACGTTCCCATCACTCCAGGGTTGAGAGGCGATCCACGCGATTGTGTCGTACCCATCTGCCGGATCGTCGCGAAAGAAACGCCAGCGGCCTTCCGAACCGTAGCGTCCGCGGATGCTCTGGGCTACCAGAACATACCCTCGGGGCACAAAGAAGGCAGCGTTCCCCCTGTCCTCAAACGCTCGCGTATACGGTGTGCGAATCAAAAGTGTGGGGAAGCGGCCCAGTGCAGGCGCGCCGTTCTGGGCGGGACGATAGATGTCCGTAGCCAGCTTGACGCCGTCACGCATTGGAACCATGACGTTCTTGTCAGCCTGGACTTCGTACTGCGGCTTCGTCTGTCCAGCGGTAACGACAACCAGGCAGAGGACAAGCAGAACCAGCTTGCGGTAGGGATTGGATAGCATCCGCATCGCCAAAAGTTAACAGGCGGTGCGGGACTATGACAAGCGAGAGAGTCTACTCTCCTTTATTTTTATTCATGGCGCAGCACAGTGATCGGGTCTACGCGCACTGCGCGACGCAATGGAAGAAAGCTGGCAAACAGGATGGCGATGCACAACACCGCCACTGAGGCTGCATACGCCAGTGGGTCGTTGGCGGTGACTTTGGGCAAAAAGCCGCTCAGCGTACGTGAAACCGACCACGCGGCCACTAATCCCAGTGACGTCCCTGCCAAAACCAGTTTCATATTGCCGCTCAGCACCAGCCACAGGATATTGCGGCGAACGGCGCCACAGGCGATGCGAATGCCGATCTCCCGTGTCCGGCTTTCCACCAGGTAGCTCGTCACTCCGTAGATGCCGATTCCGGCAAGAAACAGTGCGAGCAGTCCCATGTAGGACGAGAATTGGGCGAAGATGCGAAAGGGCGATTGCTCATCGCTGATCCGCTGCTCTAGCGTTTCCACACCTGAAATCGGCTGTTCTTTGTCCACCGACCACACGGCATTACGCAAGGCAGCCGACAAGGACATAGGGTCCGCCCTGGTGTGCAGCACAAAGGACATGGAGCGACTGGGCGATTGCGTGAAAGCGGTGTAGGCTTCATTCATCGGCGGGTCATTCATATTGAACAACTTAACGTCTTTGACCACACCGACGATTGTGTACCAAATAGGATTGCCGGGACCCAGGCGAACTCGATGACCCAATGGACTCTCATGGGCGAAAAAGCGTTGCGCAAAAGTCTGCCCGATTACAACGACCGGAAGATTGTCGGCGCCGTCCTGTTCAGCAAGGAAGCGGCCTGACACAAGCGAGAGACCAAGGGCAGAAAGGTATCCGGGCGTAGCAGCGGTGATCTGCGTACCGGGAACATCACCGGGCGCAGGCTCTGGCCGGCCTTCAACCCAAAATTCGACCGACGCCCCATTGTGTCCGAAAGGGATAAACCGGCTTGCACCCACAGAATCGACTTCGGGCAGAGCGCGGAATCGCTCCATTAATTGGTTGTAGAAGGACCGCCATTGATTTTTATCGGAGTATTTTGCCATCGGCAGGCTCATTTGCGCGGTCAGAACGTGGTCGGCGCGAAAACCGGGATCTTCGCTCAGAACCAGGGCCAGCGATTTTGCCGTGAGGCCCGCGGGCACAAGAACGGTCAGGGCAAGAACAATCTCCGAGATCACCAGCGCTTTACGTAGCCGCTGGCTTCCCGGCGCAACCGAGGCAGCGTTGCCGGGCTCCTTGAGGGTGCTGGCGAGATTGATTCGTAATCCTTCCAATAGCGGAGAAATAGAGAAGAGCAGCACGCGGAACACGCCTACGGCAAGGGCGTAGAGCACGGTTGAGGCGCTCACGTAGATCTCGCCATAGTTGGGGAGATAGCCGCGATTCTCATAAGGTATGAGATTCGTGATCCAGCGTCCACCCGCCATCGCCAGGAAAAGGCCAAGGCCAATCGCGATGGGCAAGAGCAATGCGTTTTCCGAAAGCAGTTGTCGCACCAGTCGGCTTTTCCTGGCGCCCAGGGCGAGACGCACGGACATCTCTTTTTTGCGGGCCAGCGCCCGGGCCAGGTAAATGCTTGCCAAATTCGAGCAGGCAATCAAAGCAATACAGATTCCTACGGCAAACCCCGTGTAGATTCCCTGATTGCCTACATTCCGTCCAATCTCCTGCGCCAGAGAGTTAATGAGGACTCCGGAGTTCGTGTTGGTACTTGGATAGGCTTTCTCCAGATTACGCGCAATCGCGCTCATGGCCTGCTGCGCAGCTTCCGGCGTCACTCCCGGCTTGCGCCTGGCAATCACGTGAAGCCATCCTGTGCCGCGGTCCGCGCGCTCTTTGTCAGTGAAGGCCAGCGGAGTCCATATATTAGCGCGGCCCATGTGCGTGAAATGAAAATCTTCCGGCATCACGCCCACGATGGCGTACGCGTCTCCATCCAGATTCAGGGTCTTGTCGCTCAAATCGTGATTTCCCTTGAACCGGTCTCGCCACAGGCCATTGCTGATGATGGCCACCTTGGAGGCACCGGACTGTTCGTCGCTGCGGATAAAATCACGGCCCAGGGCAGGCTGGACGTCGAGTGTGCGGAAAAAATCCGGACTCACACGCGCACCCTCAATGCGCTCGGGAGCATCGCCACCGGTCACGTTGAACTGGTTTGGGATCCAGGCGGACATCGTCTCGAAAACCTGGTTTTGAGCGCGCCAGTCGAGAAAGTCAGGTGCTGACGCGGTGCCCATCCAACCCTTTTTAGTATCCAGTTCCCCCAGCACCGCTAAACGATCCGGATTCGGATAAGAAACAGCGTCCAGCACCCATTGTTGAAGAACGCTGTACAGCCAACTGCTGGCGCCCACGCCCAGGGCGAGCGTTAGAACGGCAATCAACATAAAGCCTGGATTGCGGCGCACACCGCGCAGGCCATAACGCACGTCCTGCCAAA
>DATDGH010000956.1:0-2526 GCA_036522215.1 Candidatus Angelobacter sp.
GGCGGCAGCGCCACTGCATAGCAGGGGCTCCTCATCCAGCACTGCAGCTACGAAATTCTTGAGACAGGGATAATGCAAATTAGGATGGCGGGGAACCTCCTCGCGGCCCTCAGGCCACACCAGCGTTGGTCCATTAAACGGGGTCAGATCCATCTCTCCGTCAGTGCCTGTAATGCGGAACTCATCTCGATCGACGCCAGACTTCCAGCGAACATCAACCACCGCATTTACGCCGGTTGAATATTTGATCAGCACCGTAGCGGAATCCTCCACCGCCAGTTGATGCACAACATTGGATAGGCAGGCGTGGACCTTCTCCGGCTGGCCGAAGAGATAGTTCAAAAGATCAATTCGATGGGAGCCAATATCGTAGAGCGGGCCGCCACCGGCTTTGTCCGGATCGAGTAACCAGGACCGCCCGGCATCTGGCAGCTTGCTGTGAGCAGTGGCCAAGGCCAGCACTGGCTGGCCGATGGCCCCTGCACGGATCAATGTGAGAGCTCGCCCCACCTTGGGATTAGCACGGCGATAGTACGCCACTCCCAGAACTCTTCCACTCTTTTCTGCCGCATGGACCATGCCCTGGGCCTCGGCAAAATTCATGGCCATCGGCTTCTCACACAGGACGTGGAGGCCGGCGCCAAGTGCCTGGATGCTCTGCGGAGCATGCAGGAATACCGGAGTGGCTATGTAGGCAGCATCGAAACTGCCATGCTGCAATGCTTCCTCCAGGCTGGTAAAAGCCTGTACGCCATAACCAGCAGCCTTTTCCGGGGTCCGCGTCACCATTCCCGCAAGCCGGCTGCGGCTCTCTTCCAGGATTGCAGGAATCACCCGCTTAACCGCTATGTCACCCACGCCCACCAGGAGCCACCGCAACATGGGGTGCATTTTATCGCAAAAGGCCCTTTGCGCTGGCCAAGGGCGGTTGCGGCCCATGAACAAAAAAGTCGCTGAATTTCGACAATCCTACATGGGAGCTGCTGCTCTTGAAACGATAAGAACGTAGGAAGTGCCAGTCTGCAGTCAACAAGAGAGTACGCGGACAGTCTGCGACTATGTGATCCGTGAGCCAGCTCCCAGAAACGAGCTTGGAGTCCTTATTGGGAGCAGACGCGGCTCCGAGCAATACCGGTCGGTGAGCTCGCTATCGTATGTCCAACACATGGCCCTACAAGGTTCGAGATCACAGGAGAGCAATGAGCACCGAGGGTAAACCATGCTATGGCACTCGATTTGGCCCAGTATACGTCCCTCGGCGTTGCAGGTAGCAGCCGGGCCGGTTGAGCGGGTGGCGGAGGCGCGCAGCGGTCGAGGGCGGGACGGAACCTTCTCTCCAAAATGTGAGTGAGAAACTTTGCTGGTCTGCCTGGGATGGTCTAGAGATAATGGATGGGGCGGTCAGATCGAAATGCAAAACATACCTATTCCGGTTCTTTTCCCGATTCCAATAGACGAAGATGACTTTGAGGATCTGTGTGTCGATATCCTGCGAATCTATTGGGGCCGCCCTAGTTTAGAGCGCTACGGTACCAGGGGCCAAAGGCAGAACGGAGTTGACATCCTCGACTTGGGCGGCGTTAGCCCGCTCCATGCGGCGCAATGCAAGCTCCGTGAGTTTGGGAGGAAACTCTCCCCGACAACGATTGAAGAAGAAGTAGCCGACGCCCTGGGCTTCGAATTTCCAATTGGGAAATATGGAATCCTTACAACCGCCAAAGTAACGACGCAGGCCCAGAAGAAAGTGCTTGAGATTAATCAGCGGCATCGTGAGGCGGGGCTGTTTGAGGTTGAACTGCTCCCATGGGGCAAACTCTGTCGCTTGATTCAAAGCTACGACAAGGTTCGAAAGGCCTATTTTGAGCTGACCGTAATAACGGGGGATAGCCGGATTGGGTCGAAATCTCCAATCGTCGAAGAACACATTCGCGAAGCGAGCGCGGTCACGATCACATTGAATCTGACCGCAGCCATCGACGAAGCTCGTGATGCGATCAATAAACGAGACTTTCAGGCTGGCCTACTGCTTCTGAATCGCATTCGGCAAAGAAATGATTTCGGTGCTGCGAGCGGTCACGATAAGTTCCGGGTCAGTTCGAATCTCGGAGCTGCCGAGATGGGCCTCGGTAGACCGGACGCTGCGGCAGACCATTTCCTCGATGCATATGGCTTTGAGCCAACGAATGAACAAGCCAAGATCAATCAAGTGTTTGCGTACATCTTAAAGGGCGATACCGCAACCGCGTATTCAAAGGCGCAGAGGCTACGGTCAGAATATCCTGCCTCCGCTAAGCTGGCCGTTAACTGGGTAATCTCCTCGCCTCCAGACATCCCGCTGGAGAACCTTGAAAAGGAACTGTCGGAAGAGATTCGTTCCGACCCGGAAGTAGCTCTTGCTCTCTCTAGTAGAGCTTTGATGGAGATGAAGATCGGCGTAGCTCTTGTCTATGCGGAGTCAGCAGCAAGCAGCTTGCCGGAAGCTTCTCAACCACAATTGCTGATCGCGCGTTCTAACATGGGGTGGAT
>DATDGH010000957.1:0-3487 GCA_036522215.1 Candidatus Angelobacter sp.
GGATATTTTTAAGAATTCTCTCGTAGGTTGCGGGCTTACGTCTGGCATCGTGCTCCGGTTGCAATCCGTCAATTGAAACCACAATGCTGAGCCGGCGAATGGCCGACCAGGATTCTGGAATCTCGCGAAAAGCACTGGTCACAAGCTGGACGTGCAAGCCACGCTGTTCCAGTTGCGGCAGCAGGATTTCAAGCTCGCGGAAACGGACTAACGGATCTCCCCCGACAATGGAAAGATGAATGGGACGGTACCGGTCCACCAGATCCAGAACACCCTGGACCAGGGCTTCACCCTTCCTGTCCACAAGCTGGCGCAGGTTAAGCCCATCTCCAACGTGGCCGTCTTCATAGGCATAGCATCCAGGGCAGCGTAGCGGACACTCGCGGGTAATCTCAACGGAGAGAGAAGGTCGCCGTCCAATTAGAGTGCGACCCCACGCACGGAGAAGGTCTTTCGAATTCATTGGGCCCCTAAATCTTAAACACTTAAGACTTAGACGCCAAATTCCCACGGAAGTTGCTAAATTTTGCAGATTCGCGGCCGCTCTCCCAGGGAGCGGCTGTGGACTACGTTCTCCGCGCCCCCTCTCAGGCGCTCAATCGAGTCAGCGCTTGCTGGATTCTCGATACCAGCACGTTCGTGTTTTCATCCTGCCCTTTCTCCAGACACACGATTGTGGTCCTGGGACTGAGACTTTGCAGGCGCTCAAAAATGGCCTTCTTCTCATGGCAGGTAAACGAGTAACAGATGAGCACAAGATCGCAGTTCATGCTCACAGCGTGCTGGGCTGCTTCTTCCGCTGTGTGCGCGGAACTGGTGTAGTATCCGGCGCTATTCAGCACCTTGGCACGGTCGCTGAGAAGCGTTGAATCCGGACAGGCGTTCAAGATAAGGGTCACTGGACTTTGGCTGGTATTGTCCCGAAGGTTCAAGGTATGGCTCCTTCTACCTCAATTGGGACGGAGGAGGCGCTTGATTCTTATACAGGCTGGGGGTCCGCGCGCGGAAGCGCCAACCCACGCCACGCGATCCTAGATGTGCAATATGATCATTGGCCGTGTGGTCATTGGCCACAAGTACAGTTGGCTTAGTGCGGCTCTGCGATTGCGACTTTGTTTACTCCGCGGCACGCCAGATAAAGCTTGCCATCCGGAGTTCTAGCCTGCGATGGAGTGCTTCTCCGGCTGCTGATCGAAGTTCTGCTTGCATCCGGCGCAGCAAAAGTAATAAGAGGTCTCCCGGAATTCCGTTTTGTATTTAGCTGTGCTCACATCCACCATCATCCCGCAAATGGGATCTTTCGCCTGAGTTTTGGTCAGCAAGGGCAGCTCAGCGCTTTTTGTCCGCTCGACACTCTTTGCCTGAACTCCCCGCATTTGAATGATTTCCGCCAGAATGCTCACCGCAATCTCTTCCGGAGTGCCTGCGCCGATGTCCAGTCCTGCCGGCGCTCGCACCTGCTTCAGACGGTCGGCCTTGATTCCCCGGTCACGCAGGTATTCGAATACCTTTTGTGCCTTCGTCTTGCTGGCGACAAAGGCCACATACCTTGCCTCCGTGCGAAGTGCCCGCTCCAGCGCTTCCTCGTCGTATTCACCCTGGGTTGAGACCACGATGCAGCTTTGCGCCGTCACCTTCATCCGTCCCAGGTCCAAATCAGCCTGCACGTTCGCAACATCGGGGAAACTCTCTTGATCCGCTTGGGGTGCAGCCACGGAGATGGCATAGTGAATCACCTTACCCAGTCGCGCCAGCGCCTGGGCCACAGGCGACCGGCCAATGATCACGAGCTGCGGCGGTGGAAGCACCGGCTCTATATAAATGTCCAGGGCGCCACCGCTTTGACAGGTCATGGTGTAATCGACAATTCCTTCCTCCGATGAATTTGCCGACGGGCTGATGCGAACGAGCCTGGGACGCCCTTCCGCAAGAGCTTTCAAAGCTTCCCTAATCACTACTGGCTGAGTGCAGCCTCCGCCAACCCAACCCCAGATTCGGCCATCCGCGTGGATGATCGCCTTGTCCCCAGGCTTCCCCGACGTTGGCGCCTGGCAGCGTACCACGGTTGCGACGGCAAACGTCTCCTGTTGCGCGAGCAATTCAGCGACTTTGTTTAAAACGCGTTCAAACATCGGAAATTGCTTCCACCCTGCTAAGAGCTTCGCTCTTCATACCCTTCTTTGCCCGACAACTAGAGATGTTTTTCCAGCGCCAGCAGGCTCTCTAAATTGTGGGCTGGAGCAAATACATCTATATAAGGAAGCGCAGCGCTCATTCCGCGAGTCATTGGCTGATAGCCCTCCATGCCCAACAGAGGATTCAACCAGATCAGCTTGCGCACGCGGCGCTTGATGGTTCCCAGTTCGACCGCCAGCATATCAGGCTCGCCTGTCTCCCATCCATCGCTCAGGATAAGCAAGAGGGTATCGCGGGAGAGCAGCTTCCTTCCGTGTACCTGGTTGAAGCTGGCGAGCGATTCACCAATCCTGGTTCCTCCGGACCAGCCGGCAGCCTGTTCCGTGAGCGCCGGCCAGACATGGTCCAGGGTCTGCGCGCGCAGTGCAGGGGTGATGCGGACAAGGTGCGTGCTGAAGAGAAACGTCTCCACGTGGCGAAAGTATTTTTGCAGGGTATAGGCAAAGCGGACCAGAAACAGGCTGTAGGCATTCATCGAACCGCTTACATCCAGAAGAATCACCAGCTTATCAGGCCGGGATCGCTTTGCCTTGTAGCTCAACCGGATCAGGTCGTCGCCGCGGCTGATGTTGCGCCGGATGGTCCTGCGAATGTCAACCCGGCCGCGCAATCCCGTGTTCCTGAACCGCCGCGATAGTCTGGAACTCATCTGCCGCAGCAGCCGCAGCGAGATTTGCTCCAGCGCGGCCAGATCAGCCTGGGTCACCTGTGAAAAGTCTGTCTTTCTGAGTCGTTCCTGCGCGCTCGCCCCGGTGATAATTCTGCCGCCTTCGCTTTCCCTATCGCCGGCGGCCTGACCCAATATCCCAGGCAAGCCTCCTGGAACGGCTTGATTTTTCACTGCGGATTCTTCTGGTCTACGAGATCGACTCAACGTCTGCGGCTCTTGCGAAATCCGGCCCCAGAACTGGTTAAATAAATCATCAAACAAATCCCATTCTTCTTTGCTGGAACACAAAGCTGCCCGAAGAGCAAACTTGAAGATCGCGCCATCCACCACGCCAACAGCCTCTACCGACTCCAGCGCCGCGAGCGTCAGCGTGATCCCGCCAGACAGCCCGTTCTCACGGACAAACTTGCAGAACTTTATAATCGCGCCTGACAGAGGACTCATTGGGTCTTCCAGCTACCTTTTATAAACTGAAAAGGGCACGGCCAGGGCACCTATAATTCCCCCATGGCCAGTTCTCCTGTTATTTCCACGGACCAGTCCAATCCTCAAAAGGATCGAAAAAATTCCTACCTCCGGGTTCATGCCGTCAACATCTACGTGAGCGACCAGGAGAGGAGC
>DATDGH010000958.1:0-4974 GCA_036522215.1 Candidatus Angelobacter sp.
ACGGCCTTGTTCAGTTCGCTGTGCAATGGCGGGGAGTTGCATGTCATCTCCAACGAATGCGGCAGAGATTCTCGATTGTTGCGGACTTACTTCCGCGAGCACTCGATTGATTGCACAAAAATCACTCCTTCGCAGTTGGCTTCTTTGCAGGCTTTTGGCTCGGCAGCAGAGCTCATGCCCGCGCGCTTATTAGTCCTGGGCGGTGAGGCTTCGCAGTGGCAATGGATAGAAGAGTTGCAGAAATTGTGCCCGGAATGCCGCATCATGAATCACTACGGCCCCACCGAATGCACCGTGGGCGCAATAACCGGATCAGTGGAGCAGATGGACCACTCGGGCTCTCCCAACATTCCATTAGGACGGCCTTTGGGTCACAGTACGGTGTACGTATTGGACAAGGACATGCGAGTACAGCCCATGGGAGTGGCGGGTGAACTCTATATAGGAGGGGCCGGAGTTGGACGAAGCTATCTGGAGCAAGAACGGTTGACAGCAGAGAAGTTCGTTCCAGATCCATTTAGTTCAGTTCCCGGCGCCCGCCTGTACCGGACGGGAGACATGGCCAGGTGGAGCTCAACCTTGCATCTGGAGTTTCTGGGAAGGATCGATGATCAGGTAAAGATCAGGGGTTTCCGCGTAGAGCTGGGTGAAATCGAGAGTGTGTTGAACGAGCAACCGGGTGTACAGCAAAGCGCCGTCCTCATGCGAGAGGATCAACGCGGAGAGCAGCGGCTTGTAGCTTACATTGTGCCACGCTCGCGAATGAGCGGGTTCGGCGGCAGTGGCCCTTCTCGCCATGAGTTGCCGAATGGCATGAAAATCGCCCATCAAAACAAGAATGAGACAGAGTACCTCTATCGCGAGATTTTTGAAAATCAGGTGTACTTTCAACATGGGATTGAACTGGAGGAAGACGCGTGTGTCTTCGATATCGGGGCCAACATCGGTATGTTCACCTTGTTTGTTACTGAGCGATGCCCCAAAGGGCGTATCTATTCCTTCGAACCGATTCCGCCAATTTTTGACTGCCTCAAGAACAATGCTGCGCTCTTCGATCACCAGCAGGTGAAAGTTTTTCAGTGTGGCCTATCGAATCAGGAGCAGCCGGCAGATTTTGCTTACTACTCGCGCTATTCAATGATGTCTAGCCTGAGCTCTTACTCCGAACCTGGAGAAGAGTTGGAAACCATCCGTCAGACGCTTCGCAATCAGCAAGAAGCTGGCGACAGCGCTGCGGTCGAATTGCTGACCCACATTGAGGGATTGCTGGCAGGCAGATTTGAGTCGCGCAAGGAAAGCTGCCGACTGCGGCGCTTGTCAGACATCATTCGTGAAGAGGGCGTGGAACGGATTGATCTGCTGAAAGTAGACGTACAGAGAGCTGAGTTGGATGTGTTGCTGGGGATTGATGACGACGATTGGGACAAGATTACTCAAATTGTGATGGAAGTACATGATGGCGTTGGCCGCAAGACCGAAGGACGGCTCCAGGAAGTTCTGCGTTTGCTGGAAGGCAAAGGTCTCTATGCCTGTGCGGAGCAGTATGGCGAACTGCGTGGAACTGACCGTTGGAATTTATACGCCAGCCGCAAGCCTGCAGAAAAGAGAAACAGGGGCGTAGCGCCCCCAGCGACAAAAGCAGCTGCGAACAATCACGAATCTCTGGAAATCACCACCAATGAGTTGAGGAAGTCGTTAGGCAGAAGGCTGCCAGATTATATGGTACCGAATGAGATCATGGTGCTCCCCACGCTGCCCCTTATGGCGAATGGCAAGCTGGACCGGCGGGCATTGCTGCTTGTGGAAGCGGCGCCACAGGAGACCAGGGCTTTTGTTGCACCACGTAACCCGCTCGAAGAGCTTATCTGTGGAGTATGGGAAGAAGTGCTTCAGGCAGACCGGGTCGGAGTCACTGATAACTTCTTTGAGCTTGGTGGACATTCGTTGCTGGCCACACGAGTCATTCTGCGTCTCCAGAACGCTTTGGGCCTGGAAATTCCTGTCACGTCAATATTTACCTCACCAATTCTCGCTGACTGGGCCAGGGAACTGGAGCAGCTGCAAAATGAAGCTGAGTCGATCGAACCAATTGTGCGCGTAGACCGCCAAGCATATGGGACAGCGCAAGCGTCAACCTCGGATCACTCCAGCAAGGTATAAGGACCACTCTGAATGGACGCGCGAATAGAATTTCAGGAGTACGCACTGAACAACACTGGTGCATCGTCGGTGGCTGTTGCAGCCACCGAATCACCTTCAAGTGCATGCATCTTCCCGTTGTCTGTGGGGCAAAAGCAGCTTTGGTTGCTTCAGCAGCTAGATCCGTACAGCGCAGCCTACAATACCATCCTATATCTCCGGTTGGCGGGGCGGTTGGATCGGCAAGCCTTGGAGAGGAGCTTCAGTGAGATCGTACGGCGGCATGAAATTCTGCGCACAACTTTTCCCTTATGGGAGCGCGAGCCGGCACAGCAGATCCACCCCGCGCTGGCGGTAACCCTTCCGCTGATTGACCTGTCTGGGCTAGAAGTGTCGCTGCAAAATAAGGTGGCGCGGAGTCTGCGACAGCGAGAAGCTCAGCGTCCTTTTGATCTCGCTGCGGGGCCGCTTCTGAGAGTTTCTCTGATTGGGCTCGGCAGCCAGCAGCATGAGTTGCTGATCACCATGCACCACATTGTGCGGGATGGATGGTCGAAAGACATTCTGCTGGAAGAGCTTCGCATCCTGTACGACGCCTATCATCGCCGCAAGGCCTCACCCTTGTCCGAGCTCCCAATTCAATATGCAGACTACGCCGTATGGCAGCAGCGGTGGTTGCAAAACGGATCGTTTGAAAACCGGTACGCATACTGGTACAAACAGTTGGCGGACCTGCCTGCACTGGACTTGCCTATCGACTGTCCGCGGCCACAAGTTGCAGGTCATCCCGCAGAAGAGGTGAGCTTCTGCTTTTCGAACGGGTTAAGTGACAGGTTGAGACGGCTCGGCCAGCAGGAGGGAGCAACCTTATTTATGGTGCTGCTGGCGGGATTCCAGTGGCTCCTGGGATTGCATGCCGGCCAGAATAATATCGCTGTGGGTACCGCAGTTACGAACCGAAACCGAAGGGAACTTGAGCGCTTGATCGGATTCTTCGTGAATACACTGGTTATACGGACCGACTTGGGCGGTGTGTCCAGCTTCCGAGAACTCATCCGGCGCGTGCGACAGGTAGTTTTGGCGGCTTACTCCCACGATGTGCCTTTCGAGAAACTGGTGGAAAAACTGAATCCCACACGGGTACCGGGACGTACGCCTTTTTTCCAGGCCATGTTCTCGCTCCAGAATGCTGAAACCGACGCTGTGGAGTTGGGCAACTTGAACGCGGAGGGGATAGACGATTTCAAGTTCCAGGAAACCAAGTTTGAATTATTGCTGCAAATGGAGTCAGGAGAAGACAGTTTGGCCGGCGAGCTCCAATATGCAGCCGACACTTATAGTCGCCAAACCATGCAGCGGCTGGTCCGCCACTATGAGCTTTTTCTGGAACAAGCAGTTGCCAAGCCCGATGTTCCTCTCCTGGAAATCCCTCTTCTTACACAAGGGGAGATGGAGCTGATTGTCTTTGAGTGGAACAACACAGACCGGGAATATCCTCAAGAGAAATGCGTCCACGAAATATTTGAAGAGCAGGTCAGGCAATCTCCTGATGCTGTGGCCGTCGGTTTTGGAACAGAGCGGCAAACTTATTCCGAGTTGAACCAAAAAGCAAACCAGATTGCCCGCTACCTGCGCAGTTTAGGAGTTGCCGCTGAGACGCGCGTGGCTCTTTGCCTGGAGCGCGGTATGCGGATGGTGGAATCTGTGCTGGGCATTCTCAAAGCGGGTGGGGCTTATGTCCCGCTGGACCTGGGCCTTCCGCCAGAGCGTCTGGAATATATGCTTCGGGACATTCAACCAGACGTTTTGTTGACTGAAGAAAAGTTCAAGCGACAGATGGAGCACAGTGCGGCCCAGATTGTCTGCCTGGAAGCAGTCAAGAGACAGATTGTCGAGCAGAGCAACGAGAATCTGAGCTGCCGAAATTCCGGTGACAACCTGGCTTATGTGATGTACACCTCTGGCTCAACCGGCCGCCCCAAAGGGATCATGATCTGCCATCGGGCCATCTCCCGGCTGGTATTGAATACGAATTACGTGGACCTGAAGGCCGGGGATGTATTTCTGCAATTTGCTCCCACCTCGTTTGATGCAGCGACATTTGAGATCTGGGGCTGCCTGCTCAATGGCGGACTCCTTGTGATTCCCAAGGGCGGAAGAGCTTCCGTCGAGGAACTCGGTGAACAGATTCAAAAGCACCAAGTGAGTGTTCTCTGGCTCACCGCAGGTTTGTTCCATCAAGTGGTTGAGCAAGTTCTCGACAAGCTCAAGGGAGTAAAGCAGTTACTCTCCGGAGGAGATGTTCTTTCCGCTGCTCATGTGCGCCGGGTTGGAGAAAAGTCGAAAGCTACACAACTGATTAATGGCTATGGGCCTACAGAGAACACCACATTCAGTTGCTGTTACAGGATGACTCCGGAAGAGATGGCAAGTCTGGGAGAAAGTGTTCCCATCGGTACACCTATCAATAGCACCCGCGCTTATGTTCTGGATCAACAGATGAACCCTGTTCCGTTAGGGATCCGAGGTGAACTCTACCTGGGAGGAGACGGATTGGCTCGTGGCTACTGGAAGGCGCCTGCATTGACGGCGGAAAGATTTGTGCCCGATCCATTCCGTGGTGGTGGAGAGCGGTTGTACCGAACTGGAGACCAGGTGAGGTGGCGCAATGATGGAAAGCTTGAGTTCCTGGGAAGATTAGACCATCAGATAAAACTTCGCGGATACCGGATTGAGCTGGGGGAGATTGAGGCTGCCTTGTGTCAGCATGCGGGAGTGGAGCAAGCCGTGGTGATGGTTCGCGAGGACCACAATCGAGAGAAGCAACTGGTGGGG
>DATDGH010000959.1:0-3606 GCA_036522215.1 Candidatus Angelobacter sp.
CCCAGATCCAAGTTCGTTGTAGACCTCGTAAAAAATGCCAATGATTATTTCGGTTAACTCCTTGTGTTTGTATCTGCAGCACATCTGCGTTCATCTGCGGCTGATTTGAGGTTTCTTCATTCATGATGCCACTCCTGTGCACACAGCCAGCAATGCCATTCTTACATACACCCCGTTCTGCACCTGTTCCTCCACCACAGATTGAGGTGAATCAGCCACCTCACTCTGGATTTCCATGCCTCGAATCATGGGGCCGGGATGCATGATCAGGGCATCCTTCTTTGCCAGCCTGAGCAGCTCGGTAGTGAGTTGGTAGTGAGCTATATAGCGCTGGACGTCAATATCCAGGCCAACTAAACGTTCTTTCTGGACCCGTAGCATCATCACTACATCGGCATTGCCAACAGCTTCTTCCAGCTGGCGCGTAATCCTCACACGTGGGGAAAGAGTCAATGCCACGTCCGGAAGAAACTCGAGCGGTCCGCAAAGGACAATGTCAGCGCCGAACTTGGAAAGCAAGTGGATGTTCGAACGGGCCACGCGGCTGTGCTGAATATCGCCGATCATGGCCACCTTGAGACCTTTCAGTGTTTTCCTGTGGTTAAGAATGGTGTAGGCATCCAAAAGTCCTTGCGAGGGATGCTCATGCATGCCATCGCCGGCATTGATAATGGGCACGCGCAGATTGCGCGCCAGCACATGCGGCGCACCGGACGATGGATGGCGTATCACAATGCAATCCGCTCCCAATGCCTGGAGGGTCTTGCCCGTATCCACCAGCGACTCGCCTTTCTCAATGCTCGAAGCAGTGGCGCTGATGACGGATGTATGCGTTCCTAGCAGCTTGGCCGCAAACTCAAAAGAGACTCTGGTGCGGGTAGAAGCCTCATAAAAGAGGAGTGCGATGCGTTTCCCGCGAAGCAAAGGCCGTGGCGGGCGTACGCGCATTTTGCGCGCCAGGCTGAGAATAAATGCAATTTCTTTTGTGCTGAGATGCTCGAGGTCTAGCAGGGAGCGAGGACGAGGCATTTTTATGCCGATACTTTTTCCACCAGCAAGACTTGTTCTTCTTTATCCACCTCATTGAGCCGTACTTCAATGATCTCGTTGGCGGTGGTTTGAACTGTGCGGCCGATAAAGGCGGCCTCAATCGGGAGCTCACGGTGTCCGCGATCGATCAGCACGCACAGTTGCACCCGGCGTGGGCGGCCATGATCGAACAGGGCGTCCATGGCGCCGCGTGTGGTGCGGCCCGTATAAAGCACGTCATCTACCATGATCACGTTCTTGTTGGCGATCTCCACTCCCAGCGGCGTGGTTTTCTGAATTACCGGGCTTACACCGACGGTAGAAAGGTCGTCGCGATAGAGCGTGATGTCCAGCGTGCCGTTAGGAATAGGCTTCTTTTCAATCTTCTCGATCAGCTTTGCCAGGCGGCTTGCCAGGGGGACGCCCCTGCGCTTGATTCCAACCAGCACCAGGTTTTCAATTCCGTTGTTTTTCTCCACAATTTCATGGGCCAGGCGGACCAGAGTGCGGTCAATCTCTGAGGCGGACATGATCCGCCCTTTTATGTGAAGGTTGGGCATGCGGGATGAAGCTTCAGTCTTCATGCTGCATCGCATGATAGCCGATTCACCCTTGGATTGCCAAAATCGCCCGAATGAACCTGTAAGGTCGCACGGTTTCAGATCACGCGCGATCACGGCGATTGTTGACCTGTGACTTTATTTATTGCTCGCTAAAGGCTTTACCATCAACAAGGCACTTAGCGTTATCAAGGCATTGGGGTTTTCTTCCGATGAACCGATGACCCGACGACCCGATGACCCGATTGCTGCCGCCACTAAAATCCCTGCCGCAGAGTCACAGAGTGTTCAATCCGGCCTGCCGGTGGCGCTATTGACTTTATCGAGGTTCGTGCAATTATGGATATGTAGACCTAAGATCGGGTCGATGATGTGCCGGGTGACGGGGCCGACCGCCGCGTGATGCATGAAGCTTTAGTGTGTCCCGACTCCCCAAGCCTGTAGCTCGCGCTTCGCCGCAACCCACCGCCAATATCACCTCTATGCTTTGCAATCTCGAAATTCGGCCTTGGTATGCCTGGTCACGCAGCACAGGACGTAAATTTGGGGCACTGCTCCAGTCCTTTCCACAGTATGACCGCAATCTCAAGCTCGCTGACGGCAAGGTTCTCCACGGTCATCTCTCAAAAGACCTGCAGAACTCCTGGGAGCGCTCTTTGCCGGCGTTCAATCCCGGTAGCGCTACCAAAACCCCTCCCGCTACCTCTGCCGCTACCTGGTTTTCCCTTAATTCTCAACAAGTTAGAGCCAAGGTAGCGGCAGTAGCGGCAAAAAGGCCTTTCCTGAAAAAAGACCCTTTTTAAGCTTCGCTGTGACGTTTTTCCGGCATCAGAAGGCGGAATGTTCTTGGCTCAATGCTTACCTCCACTGGCACAGTACCCAGCAGCTCGCCATCCACCTCACAATGGACGCTGGCCGGGTCTTTTCCTTCCAACGGAGTACAGCGGAACCACGTAGACGATACCAGTTCTACCTGCTTCACCTTCCAGTTGAGGCCGCTGCAAACGCTGGCAAAATAATTCAGGAAATGGCGGACCTGGTTGGTGTGGTAGAGCATGACTCGGTAATCATTGCGGATAAGCTCTGCGCCCAATCGAACCCGTTGCAGCAGCCCCGGAAACCTTGCCACCCGGACACCCATCACCATGGCTGCCTCTCCGCTATGACAGGATCCCTGCTCGTCTTTCCACTCTACTCTGAACATGGAAAACCGCGGACGAACGGTCATGCGCAACATTTCCAGAAAATATGCGTAATAGCCGTAGCGCTCTTTGGCCTGGATTCCAGTGCGATACATCAGCTCAGCATCCGATCCAACTCCGGCAGCGAACAGAAAGTACCGCTGGCGTGGGCCGTCTTTGTCTTGATAGCGAATCAGCCCCGGCTGCAGCGTGCGCGGCCGGTACTCAAGAAGCTTCCGTGCAGCAGCCTCTGCCTTCTTCGGCAGAAGCAAATCTGTTGCCAGCAAATTTCCGCTCCCGAAAGGAAGAACGCCCAGGACAGCATCACTACCCGTCGGCATCAGGCCATTCAGGACTTCATTCGCAGTGCCGTCACCACCGCAGGCGATCACCGTGTCAAAACCGGCAGCCACAGCTTCCTGCGTCTGGCTTACCGCACTGCCCCTGTGAGTGGTAGTCCAGCTCTCCGCCTCCACTCCCG
This sequence comes from Candidatus Angelobacter sp., assembly GCA_036522215.1. Taxonomy (GTDB): domain Bacteria; phylum Acidobacteriota; class Terriglobia; order Terriglobales; family Acidobacteriaceae; genus Angelobacter. The sequence goes on from DATDGH010000959.1 coordinate 3,252, forward strand.
CCGAACGAATCACCGCCAGCGCTTTGGAAACCTGATGCACGCGGTGTTCCCGCCTGCGGCCCGATGACGGATTGTAGATTAATAAAGCCTTGCGCACCTGAAACCTGGTCGCCGATCCTGCTGATAACACGGATCAACACTGTTTACAATGCAATTTGCAAGCCGCGAAAACATCAGAGCATTTAAAATCACAAGTCTGAAATCGCAAATTCTAAATTGAGTATGCCCAGTCGTCCTAAAGATATCGCGCGGGAAATCGAAGATTTGCGCCAACAAATCCGCCGCCACGAGCACCTCTATTACGTCCTGGACGCTCCCGAACTCAATGATGCCGGCTTTGACCGTCTCATGCAGG
>DATDGH010000960.1:0-5849 GCA_036522215.1 Candidatus Angelobacter sp.
GATCCTTCTTCTACTGAACCGTCAGCGTAAAGGTGACTGTGGCCGACTGGTTGCCCGTCAATACTGAGGCCCCGTTCGCGGGCGTTACTGCAATACCGACGTAGCGCGTGATTGCCGTGCCGTTGGCCGCGTTCGTAGCAATGGTATCTGCTGACGCTGACCCCATATTGCTGAAGGCCGCAGCGCTGCCCGGAACTGCTGCAGAATTGGCGGTATCGCGCACGATGATCAGGTTGCTGGTGCCGTTGGCCACGCCACCAAAGGTGGTGGTGACCTGGGCGGTAATGGTGTTGGTGCTGACACTCTGGCTGCTGAAGACCGGCGTCAGGGTGTAGTCCGACCAGTAGACAGCATTGCTTACGCCAGGAGTAGTGGGCGAAAACTTGTTACAGTTACCGGCGTTGATGCCGAGCCCGTCTACCGTGCCAAAGTTCATGGTGTAGTCGGGATTGCCGCCAGCACTGGCCACGGCGCAATGGGCGGTGGCTACAGTACCCGTGCTCAAGGTCAACTGGACAGCCTTTTGCACGTTAGCGGTTACCTGCAACGTGGGTGAGACGGTGTTGGTGTTGGTCCCCTGCGTGCCCGCGAAGGCCGCAGCGGTCATGACCAACACCGTCACAATGGTTGTGATGTTCTGTTTCATCTTGATTCTCCTGAGGAACTCTCAGGCCTTTCTATCCCAGACCGCTATTACTGCACGGTCAAAGTAAAGGTCACTGTCGCCGATTGGGCGCCAGTCAGGGTTCCTGCTCCGTTCGTCGGCGCTATCGCCACACCGATGAACCGGGTTAGTGCCGTCGCGTTGGCAGCGTTGGTTGCAATCGTATCCGCTGATGCAACGCCCATTGCGGTAAAGGCAGCGGCGCTGGGCGGAACAGCATTCGAGTTGGCGCTGTCGCGCACGATTGAAGCATTGGCAGCCGTGAAATTTGTAGTCACCTGGGCTGTAATGGTGTTGTTGGTTGTGCTCTGGCTGGTGAAGACAGGCGTCAGGTTGTAATCCGACCAGTAGATCGCGCTATCCACGCCTGGGTTCGTAGGCCCAAACAGGTTGCAGTTTCCGGCGTTGATACCCAACGCATCGCCGGTGCCGAAGTTCATGGTGTAATCCGGATTGCCGCCGTTATTAACAACCGCGCAGTGTGTTACTGCCGCTGTGCCGGTGCTCAACGTCAGCCGCACTGCCTTCTGAATGTTGATGGAAACCTGCAGTGTCGGTGAAACTGTGTTGGTGTTGGTGGCTTGTGTTCCGGCGAAGGCGGCTGTTGCCATCATCAGGACCATCGCCATGAGTACTATTACGACTTTCTTCATTGAGTTCTCTCTCCCTGTTTCTCAGTAATTTTTGGTTACTTGTCTTGGGGGAGACTTATGTACGCATGTAATTCTTTAGTGTTCTCTAAGGTTAGACAACGGTACTTCCGTAACTTTCTGATTACTCAGCTACTTATGGCGGGCGATTTGAGTACAGAAGTAAGGCAAATTTGAGGATAGAAGTACTGCCCGGTGACAAAGTCTTCACGTGAAATTCACGGACACGGATCCAAGATTTTTGATCAGCCAACGATTTTCGCAGGAAAAATTGAGTCTGATTAATCCTGTTGATCGGTGGATAGAAGGGCGTCACCCAGATCGCAATAAGAAAGCCTGGCAGGCAACGATCAATTTGGTGCGGCGAGTGGCTCTTTGCTCGTCCTTATCGAGGAGCGGCTTGGTGCCGGGAAGCCTCTTTGGACACCTGGCGAAGGTAGTTACAGGCACGCTTATGGGCTTTCTTCTTATATGTAGCCGCTTGCGCAAGCGTAAGCGCTGTTTCGCCGTCATTGTCGGCTGCATTCAGATCGGCCCCGGCAGCGACTAACGCCTTAACAGCCTCTAAATCGCCATTTTTAGCTGCCAACATCAATGGCGTCTCGCCAATATTGCCCTGGTCGTTCACGGCGGCGCCGGCTCCCAGCAACAGATGCACCATGCGTCCGTCCTGGCACGTCAAAGCCGCCATCATCAGCGCCGTTTCCCCATCCCGATCCCTGGCATCCAGGCGCGCACCGCGATCGAGCAAAAATCTAGCCAACTCCAATTGGCAGTTCCACGCGGCAAGCATCAATGGTGATGACCCATCGTGGGCCGGAAAATTGGGGTCGGCTCCGTTTGTAACCAACTCTTTCACTAACTCTGGGTGATGAAACTGGATAGATTCAATGAGAGGCGTTGTCCCGTTTACATCCCGTGAATTTAGGTCGACGCCTTTGGCCAGGATGGAACGGACCGTGCTCAAGTCGTTTGCCCAAATATCGCTGACCAGTTTATCCGCACTCGATTGCAGCCCTGACTCTCCCTTGTCTTGCCAGGGCGTGCCAAGAACGATCAGCATCGTTGCCATGGCTAATAGGCGCTCCATCGATTTTTCTAGCATAAACTATTTTCAAACCATGGTTATCATGAAATCTCGAATAGGCTGTCTGAATCTTCTTGGATTTCTCGGTTGCATCCACGACTGCGTTGTACGAGAGCGATGACGACGACAACGCAGAGCGCGCTGCCAAAGGTGACAACTCGCAGTATTTTAGAACGTGCGCTTCCCATTTTAGAACCACTTCACTACCGCAAGTAGCGTTTAAGGAGGCTGAGGGGCACGGCCGCGTTGTGCTTGATCGCAGAATCCTTGGTTTGGTCGCGCATACGTGTTACGTACTGAATTGCAGCCTGGGGTGTCACGAGCGTTTCAAGTGGCTGCGATCCGTCAATTTTCCATTCGGCCGGTGCAGCAGGGCGAGGAGAAACACCGCTGGTTCCGACTCGCTGCTGCTTGTCAACGAAAACAACATTAACCTGGCGAAATTTTCGAACCTCGGCAGAGGTTCTAATTTGGCGAAAACGCAACACTTCGTCGAGTTGACCAAGCTCCTCATAGCCAAAATAAAATTGAGCCTGATCGCTATTTGCATGTAACTTGGAAAAACCATAGCGGCTGGCTATAACGATGACAGCCAGTTTGAACGGTTTCCCAGTCGGGTTCTTGAATAGCTCTTCAGTTTTCTCCCAGCCCTCTGTCGTAAGCCGCGCTCCCGTTGTCTCAAGCTTGACAAAGCTTTGTGCAACCGAGTCGGCGGGGCCTTGTTCGCTCTGCGCGGACTGTGAACGCAGCAAACAGATGGGAGCCAGTTCTGCTGCCTCCATGACTTGAATGCCACAAAGCACTGTGGCGGTGAATACTGTCATCAATAAATTCATAAGCAAGCTTCCATTTGTTCCCTAATGAGCGGCACCAAACCGGATCGCAGGGGGTTTATGATGAGACGGTCCAGCAGGAACTATGTAGATCGGAATCCCCGAAACTGTGCGCCGCACTCAGATCGGCCCAGTCCGGATTGGCCTTGAGGACCAATCGCAACTTCTTCTCCCGCCGCCAGCCCTTGATCTCCTCTTCGCGTGCGATGGCCTCGCTCGGGTGAGAAAAGGTTTCAAAGTACACCGGCATGTCAAAGTTGTAGCGGGCCGTGAACGAGCCTTCGTACCAGCCTTTCTTGTGCTTGAAAACCCGGACCTGCAATTCGCTGGTCGAGCCCACGTAGACGCGGCGGGATTTATTGGACATGATGTAGGTGAAGTAGGTGCTGCGCATTCTGTTTGGTGATCCCGAGAGATGGTCGAGCCGCAGTAGTTTACAGCAGAGTGGCGAGAGGAAGCTTTGGGCGGGGCAGATCCCTCGGCCCTACGCCCGCGCTGAAGAAAACGCGCGTGCGCTTCACGGGCGCTTCGGGATGGCATCCTCGAGATTATGGGATGTTTTGGTAGCTCCAACCGTCACTCGAGCCCGTCGATTCAAACAGGATTGAGGGGCTGTAAACCAATAAGATTCAGGTTCCTTCTTTAGTGTCCCTCGGGGCCCCTGGCCCGCGAAAGCTCATGAAAATCGGTCGCGGTTACACGAACCAAGCGCGCGCCTTTTCGGCGCGGAGACGGTCCTCCACCCCGCCACACGAAGCGTGCGTCGGGGACCCCGGTGCTGAGCACCGTCTGTACCGATTAGATTTTGGATGTTTTTCGACCCTGAACGGTATCGGGGGGCCCCGACGCGCCCGGTTTTAGCGTGGCGGGGTGGGAGTTACCAAATTCTCAGCATTAACTGCTTTCCCCCTATAGTCCGGTCCGCACAGGACGATATTCCCTGTAGAGGAGGCGTTCATGGTTTCCCAAAGTTCGCTTCTGACGTTTTGCGTCGCAGCTTTTCGGATTCCTATGACCGGGCAACTCCTCATGGAGGTATGAACTCAGTTAAGTACATAAGTACTTCGCGGAGCTGCCTCTACGGAAGAAACCCCGGGGAAACAGCAGATGGAAAATCGATTCAAACCAGGCCGAACACTGTGGCTGGCGCTCCTGCTGGTTGCAACCAGCGTTTCGATGGCGGCGCAAATGAACTCCAAGGCTGGACATATAACAATCATCGCGATCATGCCGGAAAATCTCAGCCTGAGCGTCAACAGCAACGGTGCTGCTTATTCCGGTCCAGCCGCCGGTCGTCCGGAGATTCCAGGGGCGGTGGCAACCGGGATAACCATGGGATGGTCCTTGATGCAGGGGCGCGCCAAGGTTGCCACCTTTGCAACTGTGGATCGTACAAACATACCCATAATCATTGCTGGTGCCTCCGCCCACGTAAGTCCTTTTCCAGACGAGCGGGGCAGCCAACCGCATGGCTTCCGCATACACTCCAAAGTGTCCCATACGCAGTTGAGCGGGTCGAATTTGACAGATATGAATAGAAGGGGAGCAAGCACCGCTGCTCTTCCGGACCTCGAGGATCCAAGCCGGCGGCGGCAATTACAAGACGATACCCCTGTCGGAACTTTGAAGATTCAAGTACAGCCTGTGCTTTGAGGCATTGACCCACGCGGTCTGCGTTTTGATCTTCAATAATTACCAACTTACCCAACCGGGGTTCCCGAACGCGCCCGGTTTTGGCGTGGCGGGGTGGGAGTTACCAAATTCTCAGCGAGAACCGGACTGCCTGCACCAAACCGAGAACAAAATTCCCGTAATCGCGCGCATAACAGCCTCAAGAAGTTCGGTTGACGATTCATGTTCCGATTACCTTCGTCACTTGCCCTTAGTGCGGGGTACCTCCATACTCTTCCTCGCAGTACGAAACTTCAGTAAAAACGCAAAGGAAAATGATATGAGACGCTCAATTCAAGTTCTGGGAATTCTGGCACTGCTAACCATGATGATGGCTTTGGCGACAACCTCGGCCGCAGCGCAGTTGAACTCAAACATCGGCACGGTCACGATCAATGCCAACCTGCCGGAAGCGCTTACAGTAAACGTAGCCAACGGGACAGTTACCATCCCCCTAACGGAAAACACCGCTGCCAATCAAAGCACGGCTCCGGCGGCTGGAACCACAGTTACGACCGCCTGGGTGCTGGGACCCACTCGTACCGCGGTCAAAGTTTGGATTTATTCCACGGTTGCCAATCCGCTCACCAACGGCACCGATACCATTCCGGCAACCAAGATCAGCGTATCGACGACCGGCCAGGCCGGCGCCTACAGCCCACTGGTTACCGGCACCGGACCTTTTGGCAACGCGGGACTGCAGGTGGGAGCCACCACTGCCATAACTGCTGCCAACCGCGCCAGCAACCGGACCGATACACTCTTCTTCCAGATTGATACGACGTTTAACGCTCAGTTGTCAGCCGGTCTCTATACCGGAACACTCAACGTAGAAGCTCAGGCAACGCCGTAAAAACACTATGCGCCACCCTTTGCGATTTACACAACAGGCCTGGAGATATTCTCTCCGGGCCTTGTGTCTTTGTCTGCTGGGCCTGGCAACG
>DATDGH010000961.1:0-7232 GCA_036522215.1 Candidatus Angelobacter sp.
GCCACCAACGAGCAGCGGACAGCGCTGATCCGCGAGTGGGTGCGCCGGCTGCACACCATTGCCGGCGTGAAAGATGCGGCTGTGTCCAGCGTGTTGCCGCTACGGAATCAACTTGTGACGCGAGCGTTCCTGGCCGAAGGCAAGGACTATACGGACGGGCCGCCCCAGGCTTATTGGGTCCTGATTTCGCCGGAGTTCATCCGCGGCATGGGCGCGAGCGTCCTGCGGGGACGCGGTTTTGAGGAGATTGACGACGCGCGCTCCGGCCAGACTGCCCTGGTGGACGAGGCGGCGGCGCGGCAGCTTTGGGGCAATCAAGACCCGGTCGGGCGACATGTGCGTTTTGCCGGCAACGTCCGCGTGAATGGCCAGATCCAGCCCGCGCCGTGGATGACGGTGGTGGGCGTGGTCAGCAATATGAAGTTTGGCCGGCTGGATGAAGGCGAGCTTCCGCACGTCTACTCGAGCGCCTACCGGCTCAACAGCAAGCTACTCAATATTGTGGTCCGCGCTACCGGCGATCCGGCAACGCTGGGCAGGAACATCCAGGCGGAAGTCCAGGCTGTTGATCCTAATCTTCCTATCTCTGATGTGGCCCCGATGAAGGAAGTGATGACCGCGTCTGTGGCTGATCGCCGCTTTGCCGCCTCGCTGATCGCGATGTTCGCGCTCCTGGCCCTGGGCCTGGCCGCTGTTGGAGTTTATGGAGTGGCGGCTTATTCGGTGCAGCAGCGGACGCGCGAGTTTGGCATTCGCTCAGCGCTGGGCGCAACTACGGGTGACCTGGTGCGCATGGTGCTGCGCGACAGCATGCTGCCAGTGCTGGGAGGATTGATTGCCGGAGTGGTGGGAGCGGCGCTGGGCGGACGCGCACTGTCGTCGTTGTTGTTCGGCGTGCACACGATTGATCCGGTGGTCTACGTGCTGTCTATGGCGGTGCTGGTGCTGGTGGGAGTCTCAGCGAATTACATTCCCGCGCGAAGGGCGGGGAAGACCGATCCGAATAGGGCGTTGAGATACGAATAGAGCCAGGGAACAGGCCATAGGCCACAGGCCACAGGAAGAGCAACAGCGAAGCCTTTTTAGCCGCGAATAAAACCAAATAAACGCGAATCAGAAAATCAGTAATTAGTAGTTAGTATTTGGTAGTTAGTAAAAGCAAAACCAACAGCAAAACCTTTTCGCCGCTGATTCACGCTGATGAAGCCTGGAATGCCGGCTGATATTGGCTTGAGTCACTCAATGGTGTGAACTAAACTTAGTGCTATGAAGACTTGGATTGTGGCAGACCCGGAGCATCTTGGTGGAAGTCCGCGTGTGCGCGACACTCGCATTTCCGTGTCGCTTATTCTGGAATCGCTTGCCGCTGGTATGACGATACCTGAGATCGTAGATGCGTACCCCAGCCTGACGGAAAGATCGGTACGCGGGGTTCTGGCGGAGCTTGCTCACCGGAAGGACCTCCAACCAGCGTGAGAATTCTCCTGGACGAGAATCTTCCTCGAAAACTCGTTGCGGCGCTACGCGCGGAGGGGCACGAAGTGGAATCTGTTCATACGCTCCAGCTTCAAGGTCTCGAAAATGGAAGTCTTTACCAATTTGCCTGTGACGACTTTGATCTTTGCTTCACTCGAGACGCTGGTTTCGCCCACAATGTTCGCCAAAGGACTCCGCCTCCACGCCTGAAATTGCTGCGAGTGACCCTGGCGCAAAAAGTTCAGGATGAATTTGTAGTGGATTTCATTGCAGCTTTCCGGACGAGCAACTGGGACCAATTCTCTAACGGCAGTGATTGGCCATGAGTACAAACACCCGTAATCTTGCCTTTTTGCCGGTCCGACGTATCATCTAAGACAGTTTCACACTTGATTTATGGCAGCCGAAGTTCTCCATTGTCCGGCATGTGGCGCGGCGGTAGCGAGCACCGCCACTCACTGCGACTATTGTGGCGCCGGTTTGGCCACCGTCGCCTGCCCCAGTTGCTTTGGCATGACGTTTGCCGGGTCAAAGTTCTGTTCCCACTGCGGCGCTACCCTGTCACGGACCGAGGTTGCCGGCGCGGCCACGCAATTGTGCCCGCGCTGCCAGGTTGAGATGACGACCGTTACCCTGGGCGACAGTACGGTGCAGGAGTGTCCGCAATGCGTTGGGCTCTGGCTGGATCCCGAGACCCTGCGCCGGATCTGTACGCAACAGGAAAAGCAGGCCGCGATCCTGGCCCACGCTCCCCGTCCTGATGCCCCGCACGCCACCATACCGATCCGCTATGTGCCCTGCCCGGTGTGTCATCAGCTCATGAACCGCGTGAATTTTGCCCGGGCGTCGAGCGTGATTGTGGACGTATGCAAACCTCACGGCACCTGGTTCGATCAGGACGAGCTGCGGCTTACGGTGGAGTTCATTCGCGCCGGTGGAATGGAGAAGGCGCGCGCCCGTGAGCTTGCCGAAATCGAAGAACAACGCCGCAAGCTGGCCGCGGACAGAAGCGCCGCCGCTGGAACCTTTGCCCTGTCCGCCGAAACCCAAATTCATGTCAACAGTCATCAGACGGCGCTGAACATCTTGCGCACGCTGCTGGACGATTGAATCAGTAATTAGTAATTAGTATTTAGTAGTTAGCCAAACCTAGCCAAACCCAAAACGAAAAAATCAGCAATTGGTAATTAGTAGTTAGTAATTAGGAGAAGCAACACCAACACCAACGACAAAACCTTTTTAGCCGCAGATTGACGCTGATTCGCGCAGATTTCATTTTTGATTCGTCAGACAAACCTGAATTCCTCCGTGGTTCTCTGTGGCCTCTGTGGTTAACGGTGTTGATTTCGGTTTGCTAATTGCCATTTGCGAATTGCCAATTGCTTTTTCAGTCGGTGACGGCGCCTTTTGAGGCGCTGGAAACGATGCGGGCGTATTTGGCTAAAACTCCGAATTTGAATTTTGGTTCGGGAGGGGGCCAGTTGTTGCGGCGGCGGTCTAGTTCGTCGGTTGGGACATTGAGTTGAAGAAGTTGTTTTTCGGCGTCGATGGTGATCTGGTCGCCATTGTGGACCAGGGCGATGGCGCCGCCTGCGGCGGCTTCCGGAGCTACGTGGCCGACGACCATGCCATAGGTTCCGCCGGAGAAGCGGCCATCGGTGATCAGGGCTACGGAGTCGCCCAGGCCGGCGCCAATCAACGCTGATGTCGGCGAGAGCATCTCACGCATTCCCGGACCGCCTTTGGGACCTTCGTAGCGGATGACAATCACGTCGCCCGGTTTTATTCCGCCACTCAGAATTGCCTTTAGACATTCTTCTTCCGAATCGAAGACTCGTGCCGGACCGGCCATGCGCGCATTTTTTACGCCGCTGGTTTTGGCCACTGCGCCTTCGGTGGCCAGGTTGCCGCGCAGGATGCTCAGGTGTCCGTGGGGATAGATGGGGTTGGAGAATGGACGAATGACATTCTGAGACCGGCTTGGTTCCTCCGGCACATTCGCCAGGACCTGGGCCACGGTTTCTCCGGTGATGGTGAGAGCGTCGCCGTGGATGAGTTTGTGGGCCAGCAGGATCTTCATGACCTGGGGGATGCCGCCGGCGGCGTGCAGGTCTGTAGCTACATATTTGCCGGAAGGCTTGAGGTCGCAGAGCACGGGGACGCGGGCGCCGATGGCGGTAAAGTCATCCAGCTCCAGAGGCACCTGCCCGGCATGGGCGATGGCCAGCAGATGAAGCACAGCGTTGGTTGATCCGCCGGTGGCCATGACTACGGCGATGGCATTCTCAAAACTTTTGCGCGTCAGCAACTGCCGGGGCAGAAGTTGTTTGCGAATGGCTTCCGTCAGCACGCGGGCGGAGTCGCGGGCGCTCTGCTTTTTCTCATCGTCTTCGGCGGCCATGGTGGAGGAGCCGGGCAGGCTCAGGCCCAGGGCCTCAATGGCGGATGACATGGTGTTGGCGGTGTACATGCCTCCGCAGGAGCCGGCGCCGGGGCAGGCGCGACGCTCGATCTCCGCGAGCTGCCGGGCACTGATGCGTTGCGCGCTGTATTCGCCTACGGCCTCAAACACGCTCACCACGGTGAGCTTGTTGCCGTTGAGGTCTCCCGGCTTGATGGTTCCGCCATAGACAAAGATGGCGGGAATGTTCATGCGGGCGATGGCGATCAATGCGCCGGGCATGTTTTTATCGCAGCCGCCGATGGCCAGAACGCCGTCCATGCATTGCGCCTGGCAGACAGTCTCGATGGAGTCGGCAATCACCTCGCGTGAGACCAGGCTGTAACGCATGCCCTCGGTGCCCATGGAGATGCCGTCACTTACAGTAATTGTGCCGAAAACCTGCGGCATCGCGCCTGATTCCGATAACGACTCCATCGCGCTCTCGGCCAGATCGTTCAGGCCAAGATTGCAGGGAGTGAGATTGCTGTACGCGTTGGCCACGCCGACGATGGGTTTGGAGAAGTCGGCGTCCTGGAAGCCGACGGCACGGAGCATGGCTCTGTTGGGCGAGCGTTCTATTCCAGCGGTGATTTTCGAGCTACGAAGCATGATTTAGCCGCTAATTTGGTAATTGGGTAAGTTGGTAATTTGGTAATTGAAAAGCAAAAACAACACCAAAATCTTTTACCACGGAGGACACGAAGGAACACAGAGGAAATCATCAAGGATTGCTTGCTTATTTTCAAAAATTCGCGTTGATTCGCGTTCATTCGCGGCTAAAAGGTTTTGCTAATTGCCAATTACTAATTGCTAATTACTGCTCTTGTCCACAAGAGCGCTCTTCTTCAGCCAGGGCATCATTGCTCTCAGGCGGGCGCCTACGGTTTCGATCGGGTGCTCCAGACCTGCGGTTTCCAGTTGCTTGAAGCGGGGCTTGCCGGATTCGCATTCGGCCATCCATTCGTCAGCGAAGACGCCGGACTGGATGTCTGCCAGCAACTTCTTCATCTCGCCGCGGACGCACTGGTTGATCACGCGCGGGCCGCGCGTGAGGTCGCCATATTCGGCGGTGTTGGAGACGGAATAACGCATGTTGCCGATGCCGCCTTCATAGAGCAGATCGACAATCAGCTTCATCTCATGCAGGCACTCGAAGTAAGCCATCTCAGGCGCGTAGCCGGCGTCCACCAGAGTTTCAAATCCGGCCTGAATCAGCGCGGTCAGCCCGCCGCAGAGCACAGCCTGCTCGCCAAAGAGATCGGTTTCAGTTTCCTCTTTGAATGTGGTCTCGATCACGCCGGCGCGTCCGCCGCCGATGGCGGAGGCGTAAGCCAGCGCCAGCTCGCGCGTGTTGCCCGCCGGGTCCTGATGCAGGGCCAGCAGGCAGGGGACGCCGCGTCCCTGCGTAAATTCGGCGCGCATGAGGTGGCCGGGCGATTTTGGGGCGACCATGAAGACATTCACATCCTGGGGCGGAACGATTTTTCCAAAATGAATAGAGAAGCCGTGGGCGAAGGCCAGATATTTTCCCGGTTTCAATTTGGGAGCAATCTCATCGCGGTAGATCGAGGGAGCCAGTTCGTCAGGGACGAGCATCATGATGACGTCGGCCCAGTCCGCGGCCTCCGAGGTGCTCATGACCTGCAAGCCGGCCTTCTGCGCTTTGCCCCATGATTTGCTGTCCGGACGCAAGCCGACAACCACGTTGTGACCGGAGTCTTTGAGGTTGTTGGAGTGGGCAAAGCCCTGGCTGCCGTAGCCGATGATGGCTATGCGCTTGCCGGCAAGAAATTTGGGGTTGGAATCACGGTCGTAATAAATTTGCATTTTGGGACCTTCTTGAAATTGAGTAATTGTGTAATTTGGTAATTGGGTAATTGAAAACCTAGAGCAACAGTATTTAGTAATCAGTAGTTAGTAATTAGCAAAGGCAAAAGCAACAGCGAAAGCTCTTAACCACAGAGGACACGAAGGAACACAGAGAAAATCAAAAATCCCAATCAACAATCTCGAATCAAAATGCAAACCTCTCTTGATTCGCGTTATTCGCGTCAATTCGCGGCTAAATGGTCTTGCTATTTGCTAATTGCCATTTGCTAACTACTAATTACTGGTTGTGCTGTTTTCCTTACCGCTACTGTTCCGGTGCGGACTATGTGGCGGATGCCGAAGGGGACCAGCTTCTGCACCAGGGCGTTGATCTCCTTCCACTCGCCGGTGGCCTCGATGATCAGGCCATCGTTCATCACCTCGGCCACGCTGCAATGATCGTTGGCCACCAGGGAGAGCACGGTATGCAGCGCGTCGTGGCTCTCCGTGCGAACGTTCATCAGCACCATCTCGCGTTCGAAATGGGCGCTGCCGGTGAGGTCTTCCACCTGCAGCACGCGCACCAGTTTATTGACCTGCTTCACGATCTGCTCGATGGTGCGATCGTCGCCGGAGGTGACCAGGGTGACACAGGAGACGGCGGGATCGAGCGTTTCAGCCACGGTGAGGCTCTCAATGTTGTAGCCTCGGGCGCTGAACAGGCCGACGATGCGCGCCAGTTCGCCGTAATGGTTTTCCACCACGATGGAGAGCGTATGCCTCATTCCAGCACCATGTCGGCGATTCCGCCTCCGGGCGGCACCATGGGAAAGACGTTCTCTTCCACCTCAACGATGATGTCCATCACCACTACGCCGGGAGTAGAGAGTCCCTGTTCCAAAACGGCATGCAGCTCAGAGGGATGCCGGGCACGCAGGCCGGTAGCGCCGTAGGCTTCAGCCAGCTTCACAAAATCGGGAGTCCACTCCATATTCACGTGAGAGTAGTTGCGGTCGTAGAAAATCTGCTGCCACTGGCGCACCATGCCCAGCGAGTTGTTGTTCATGATGATGATTTTGGTATTGGTGCGATATTGAACGGCGGTGGCCAGCTCCTGCGCGGTCATCTGGAACCCGCCATCGCCGACGAAGGCGATGACCTGACGATCGGGGAAGGCCAACTGCGCGCCCAGCGCGGCAGGAAAGCCGTAGCCCATGGCGCCCAGTCCACCGGAGGTGAGTGACTGACGCGGGCGACGGAAGCCGTAATACTGCGCGATCCACATCTGATGCTGGCCTACGTCGGTGGCGATGATGGCGTTGCCGCCGGTCATGCGGTCCAGCTTCTCGCACAGTTGCTGTGGCTTGATCTTGTCGGCGGAGTCGAGATAGCGGAGTGGTGCGTGCACTTTCCAGGCGGCAATCTGCCGCCACCAGGGGTCGAGGCGCGATGGGGATGGCTGAGCCTCTGGCGGCAACGCATCCAATGCTTCCAGCATCTGCTG
>DATDGH010000962.1:0-4268 GCA_036522215.1 Candidatus Angelobacter sp.
AGACCAATAACTTTTCCGTGATTCTGGACGTTTCCAACCCGCAGACCCCGGTGCTGTGGGCGAGCCAGGGAACCAACATTACTAAAGAGTTAGTGGACGCATACAATGCGGCGGCGCCGATAGCCGCACCTCCAGCCAAGCCCGCTGGAGCAGCCGCGAGCCGTCCACCTGCCGGTGGAACCACGACACCAAAGAAACCGTAAAGGTTCCAGCAAATCGCAAATGGCCGCCAGCGTTGGCGGCCATTTTTCTTTTCTGAACAAGGAACTTTCCCTGTGCCGAGCGGTGTCTGATTATGCACGGGAGGGAAATCATGTTCGGAGAAACGTTACTTGAATCCGCGCCGGCTTTGCGCAGGCGCAACCGCTGGCCCATGGCAGCTGCTTTCACCATGGAATTGGCCGTAGCTGCTGTGCTGGTGTTATTGCCACTGGTGTCTACAGGCGTCCTACCGCTGAAGGCCAGCGTGATTTTTCCGACGCCGCCGAAGCTCACGCGGGTGGAAACCCGAGAGCCCGTTCAACGTTCCGGAGGCCGCACCAGTCTCCCCGTTCCGGTCACGCGGGTGATAACGGTATCAACCGGCGGTCACAGAATCTCCGACCCATTTCCTGAGCGTGGGCAGGGAGATCCCGACGCACCACCCAACGCCATCGGTACTGTTATTGGCGATCCCAATGCCGTAGACCTCGGATTGAGGGGACCGTCGAGACCGGTGCCACTGCCACCGCCAGCGAAGCCCCTGGTCGTCTCCCGTACCACAGAGGCAATGCTCATGAATAAAGTAGTGCCGGAGTATCCGCAGATTGCCAAGCTTGCTGGCATTCAGGGAGACGTAAGGCTGCATGCTTTTGTTGACAAGAATGGGACCATTCAGAGCCTGACTGTGATCGGCAATCCACCGCCGGTGCTGGCCAAGGCAGCCTTGGATGCGGTGCAACAATGGAAATATCGCCCTTACCTCCTGAATGACGTGCCCGTGGAAATCGAGACTTTTATTACAGTTACGTTCAGGAAGGCGAATTAGTTGGAGGGGCGAGTCCAGACGTCGCAAGGCTGTGGAAAATTCTGTGCAATTTCCAGACAGGAAAACCGCAGCCTATGATTAAGTGGATCGCCGGAGACTTTGCCCCAGCGCCGCTGCAACTCTGTAAGCTGCTGATTTAAAAGCTATTTAACTGCTATACGGTTTGCGCCAAAAGGCCGGAAAACATTAACGGAATGGTACTAGGTTAAAAAACTGGATTTGCACATTCAGGTACTAAGGTAAATCCCGGTTTTCCGGCATTCTCAAGCGTCCTCGCCGACTTTCAGGACGGCGAGGAAGGCTTCCTGGGGAATATCAACCTTGCCAATCCGTTTCATCCGCTTCTTGCCTTCTTTTTGTTTCTCCAGGAGTTTACGTTTGCGGCTAATGTCGCCGCCGTAGCATTTGGCCAGAACGTTTTTGCGCATAGCGGCAACGGTTTCGCGGGCAATGATTTTGGCCCCAATCGAAGCCTGTATGGCGACTTCAAACATCTGCCGTGGAATCAATTGCCTCATCTTGGAGGCCAGCGCCCGCCCGCGATCATAGGCAAAATCACTGTGCACGATGATGGAGAGCGCGTCTACGGGATCGCCGGCCACAAGAATATCCAGCTTGACCATAGGTGATTCCCAGTAACCGGCGAGATGGTAGTCCAGAGAGGCATAGCCCCGGGAGATGGATTTCAATCGGTCGTAGAAGTCCAGGACGATTTCGTTCAACGGCAGTTCGTAAGTCAGCATCACGCGGTTGGCGCTGACGTATTCAAATCCCTTTTGCTTACCGCGCTTTTCTTCCACCAGCTTGAGGATCCCTCCTACGTATTCCTCGTTGGTGAGGATAGTGGCCAAAATGACCGGCTCTTCCACTTTGGCGATTTCATTTTGGGCCGGCCAGCGTGAAGGATTGTCCACATCTGTAACCGTGCCATCCGTCCTGGTAACGCGAAAGCGGACTCCCGGAGCGGTGGTGATCAACTCCAGGCCGAATTCACGCTCCAGCCGTTCCTGAATGATCTCCATATGCAGCAAACCCAGGAAGCCGCAGCGAAAGCCGAAACCCAGAGCTGTTGAGCTCTCCGGCTCAAAAAAGAAAGAGGAATCATTGAGCCGCAGCTTTTCCAGGGCCTCGCGCAATGCGGTGTGTTCGTGCGCATCTACCGTGTACAAACCGGCGAAGACCATAGGCTTGATCTCTTGAAAGCCGGGCAGCGGCTCAATGGCGGGCCGGTCATCGTCAGTGATGGTGTCGCCAATCTTGGTGTCGGCCACGTTCTTGAGGTTAGCGACCATGAACCCCACTTCACCGGCCACCAGTTCATCAATTTCCACCGGCTTCGGAGTAAGCACACCCAGAGTCTCCACTTCAAAGCTCTTCCCGTTCGACCACAGGCGAATCTTCATGCCCTTGCGCAGTGTGCCATGGAAGACCCTGGTGAGAACAATCACGCCGCGATACGGATCAAACCAGGAATCAAAAATCAGGGCTTGCAGGCGAGAAGTGGGATTACCCTTGGGCGCAGGGAGGCGTTTCACAATGGCTTCCAGCATCTCCGGCACGCCCTGGCCGGTCTTGGCGCTGACCAGCATGGCATCCTTGGTGTCCAGGCCCACTGCCTGCTCGATCATCTCTTTGGCGCGGGGAACATCAGCGCTGGGCAAATCAATCTTGTTGATGACGGGAATAATTTCCAAACCATTGTTGATGGCGAGATAAGCGTTGGCCAGCGTTTGCGCTTCCACGCCCTGCGAGGCATCCACCACCAGCAACGCGCCTTCGCACGATGCCAGCGAGCGCGAGACTTCGTAAGAAAAATCGACGTGGCCGGGGGTATCGATCAGGTTGAGCTGGTACTCCTGGCCTCCGGCATCCACGTATTTCATGCGAACCGCGTGCGCCTTGATGGTGATGCCGCGCTCACGCTCCAGATCCATGGCGTCCAGCACCTGTTCCTGCATCTCGCGCTGGGAGAGCGATCCCGTCAGCTCCAGCAGGCGATCCGATAGCGTGGATTTGCCATGATCAATGTGGGCGATAATCGCAAAATTGCGGATGTGTGCGCGGTCCATGCAGGAAGGGCTTTAGTCTTCATTCTAGCATTCGGTAGTCAGCGCAGTCCTTGCAGCAAACCTTACCGCAGACGTCACAGATTCACCTGATCTGCACTGATGAACGACAGGATGCTATCTTTGTGTGTCGTTTTTGAGGACTGACCATGATCCGATCGATCCAGATGCTTACCATCCTTTGCTGCGCAATCGCATGCGTAGCGCAGTCGCAACTCTCACCGGAAGTGAAGGAGTTCGTTCGCGTTGACTCTCCCGTCGTTGCGCTGGAGCACGTCAGGGTAATCGACGGAACCGGAGCGCCGGCCAAGGCCGACCAGACAATTGTGATCTCCGGCGGCAAGATCGCGGCCATGGGCCAGGGCGCCGCGGTGAAGATTCCGGATGGCGCGAACCGTCTGGATTTCACCGGCTACTCGGCGATTCCGGGATTAGTAGGTATGCACGATCATCTCTTCTATCCTGCGGGCGGCGGCTTGTATCACGATATGCCGTTCAGCTTTCCTCGGCTGTATCTCGCGGCCGGCGTGACCACCATTCGCACCACGGGGAGCATCGAGCCGTACACCGATCTTGAGATCAAAAAATCTGTCAACGCCGGGAAAACTGTAGGACCCAAGATGAATGCCACCGGGCCTTATCTTGAGGGACAAGGACTGCCATTGGTCCAGATTCATGCCCTGAATGGGCCTGAAGACGCTGTGCAGACTGTCGATTATTGGGCCGCAGAAGGCGTTGGCTCCTTCAAAGCCTACAACTTCATCACTCGCGCGGAACTGAAAGCCGCTATCGATGCTGCTCACCGCCACCACATCAAGCTTACCGGCCATCTTTGCTCCATTGGCTTTCGCGAAGCGGCAGAGCTGGGCATTGATGACCTTGAGCACGGTCTCACGGTAGATACTGAATTTCATCCTGACAAAAAACCTGACGTCTGCCCCAACACCAGAGAGGCGGTAGTGGCCGCAGCCAAGCTGGATATCGAAGGCGAGCCGATCCGCGAGACCATCCGCGCCCTGGTTGCTCATCACGTGGCTCTGACTTCTACACTGCCTGTGTTTGAACAAACTGTCTCTTCCCGGCCGGACGAGCCGGCGCGCGTGCTGGAAGTGCTCTCTGACGATGCGCGCAAGGCATATCAGGCCAACCGCGCCCGCATCGCGCAAATGAAGGAC
>DATDGH010000963.1:0-3097 GCA_036522215.1 Candidatus Angelobacter sp.
TCCGCTTCGAGGTAAACTAAAAAGACATAAGTAATTTCGCGCCTCCGGCGCTGGGTCTTTGTGGTTCCTTCTTTCTCCATTCTCGGATCTAATTTTTTGGAGCCACCTAATTTGCCAGAGTTTCTGGCTCACGTAAGCGCCCACCGGGGCGCTTGGGGCCTAGTTGCTCCCGCAGGCTGCGTGGGCCATGTGCCTTGCATCTTACTCACTACAAGGAGGAGGGAGATTTATGCCTCACTATGGCATTCTGCATGGCTACGAATTTACGGACATTGAGGACCTTCGCGGGGTTGAAGTCTATGGTGTGAATGACGAAAAACTGGGGACCGTGGATGATGTGATCTTCGACCATTCTGACGGCGAAATTGAGTACGTGATCGTTGACGCCGGCGGCTGGCCCTCCAGCAAAAAGTTCGTTGTTCCTGCGAATCGGGTTGAAACTTACGGTAGGCACGGAGAAAAGTTCTATGCGGAACTGGACAAAGAACGCATCCAGATGCTGCCGAGGTTCAACGAAGAAACACTGGAATCTGAGCGCGGCTGGGAGGACTATGAAAAGCAATACCACGAGGGGTTGAATAAAGGCGCCATTCTGTACAACAAGGACACAGGGCGCATTGTTACGCCTCCGATAAACGAAGTCGAGGGCGCCCGCACCGTGCCCCTGAGCGAAGAGGACAGACGAAGCCTGATGCGCGATTTTACTCCGGAGAAAATGGGCAAGGAGGATGCCCTGCTGGGCGTGGCTTCCGGCGCCGGTGACACGACCTTGAGTCCGCGGAAGGCGTCCAAGGCTGGACGAGAAGATGTTCGTATGCAGCAGGAGTCCATGCGTCCGGCGGGAAACGGAGCCCTAAGCCAGAGCCCGCGCTGGAATGACTTTCAGAGAAGGCTGCGGGAAAGACGCCAGCGCCTGGTGAGTGGCTGTTCGCTATGCGGGACGCAGGAGAAAGTGGCCTAGGCCGTTATGCGAATCACTACGAGAATTCTGTTTTCGTTGCGATACGAGCAGGGTGGCTCTCACAGAGAATTTGGTAATTGGGTAATTTTGGTAATTTGAAATCAAAAACAAAGCCAAAAACCACCCTCGGCTAGAGGAGGATATCAAGGGCGAAGCCCTTGGCTAGTAGTGAAACAAGCTACAGATCCTGACTGATAAGAATTACAAAACAGTGAGTGTAGATCAATTTAATCAGCGGCAGGATTTTTCCCCACCAGTTGGAGCATTTCGGCTTCGTTGATTACGTTGACGCCCAGTTCCCGGGCTTTGTCGAGTTTGGAGCCGGGGTCTTCGCCGGCTACCACGTAGTCGGTTTTTTTACTTACGGAGCCGGAGACTTTTCCGCCCGCATCCTCAATCATCTGCTTGGCGGCATCGCGGGAATAATTGGCCAGCGTTCCGGTGAGAACAAAAGTTTTGCCGGCAAGGGCCGTCCCGCGCTGCTTCTTTTTGCCGGTGAAGTTGAGATATTTGCGCAGGTGCTTCACCAGCGCCTGGTTGCGAGGCTCGTCAAAAAACTCGCGGATGCTCTCAGCGATTCTGGGCCCGACTTCATTGACTTCCTGCAACTCCTCAATCGAGGCAGTCATGAGCGCGTCCATAGAGCCGAAATGCTGGCTGAGGAACTCCGCCGTGCGTTCGCCCACAAATCTTATTCCCAGACCGTAGATCACCCGTTCCAGGGGCAGCTTCCTGGATTGCTCAATCTCGTCCAGCAGATTTTGCGCAGATTTATCGCCGATCCTCTCCAGCGTCAGGAGCTTCTCTTTGGTCAGCTCGTAGATGTCGCCCACATGTTTGACCAGGCCACGGTCCGCCAACTGGTTCACCATGGATTCGCCCATGCCTTCAATGTTCATGACCGATCGGGAAGCAAAGTGCAGAATGCTCTCGCGCAACTTGGCGGGGCAGTTGGCGTTTATGCAGCGATGGTCGGCTTCGCCTTCCACGCGAACAATGTGGCTGCCGCAGACCGGGCAGCGCTCCGGCATGTGAAAAAGTTTGTGGCCGCGAGGATGGTCCTTATCGGCAATGACCTTGACTACTTTGGGGATGACGTCGCCGCCGCGCTCCACCATGACCCAGTCGCCGATCTTCACCTCCAGTCGATCGATTTCATCCTGGTTGTGAAGGGTCGCCCGTGTGACGGTGGTACCGCCGATGAATACCGGCTTGAGCGCGGCTACGGGAGTAAGTTTACCGGTGCGTCCCACCTGCACCAGGATGTCCTGCACCTGGGTGACTCCGCTGCGCGCGGCGTACTTGTAGGCGATGGCCCAGCGGGGGGCCTTGCCGGTGAAGCCGAGCCGTTCCTGGAGCCGGGTGGAGTTTACCTTGATTACGATGCCATCGATCTCGTAGGGCAGCTTGTCGCGTATCTGCTCGCCCTTATTGATGAACTCAAGCAGCTCATCAACGTTGCTGGCAATTGCATGCTGCGGGTTTACTTTGAAACCGGCGCGGGCGAGCGATTCCAGTGCTTCCGCATGTTTTTCCGGGTAGTAGCGGCCATCGACAAGAAGGAAGTAGGCATAAAAATCCAGGCGGCGCTGGGCGACAATATTCGGCTCCAGAACGCGGATGGCGCCAGCCGCCGCGTTGCGGGGATTGGCGAACCGGGAAAGATTTTGCCGTTCGCGATCTTCATTCAGGCGCTCAAAGGAGGCGACCGGCATGATAACTTCACCGCGCACCTCAAAATCCGCAGGGAGGCCGGCTTTCTTCAGGACCGGCGGAGCGATGGAGAGTGGCACCGAGCGCATGGTGCGGACGTTTGAGGTGACGTCTTCGCCGATGGAGCCGTCTCCGCGAGTGATGCCCCGTTCCAGCGTTCCCCCTCGATACCAGAGAGCCATCGACATGCCGTCCATCTTGAGCTCGCATACATATTCAATCTTGTCTGTGCCGGCAAGTTCCCGCACACGCCGTTCCCAGTTGCGCAGTTCCTGCTGGTTGAGGGCGTTGTCCAGGGAGAGCATGGGCCGCGAGTGCTCCACCTTGACGAAACCTTCGCGCGGCTTGCCGCCGACCCGCTGTGTGGGAGAATCGGGGGTAACCAGATCCGGATGGGCAGTCTCCAGTTGTTTGAGCTCCTGC